>NZ_JBICJO010000079.1:0-96590 GCF_043103185.1 Shewanella sp. YQ_9 | reverse complement strand
CAGTATAGGTAGGGGATGCCGAGTAAGTTTGCCTAAAATGACGAGTTGCTTGCCTGATTTGCCTTAATGCCTGAAATAACGAATTGAAATGCTTTTGTGAAATGTTTTCTAATGATGAAATCTATTAATACACTGATAAATAAGACATATTTTTATATATTTGAAGAGGGTGCCTTTGTGGGATCCAACAGGTTTTAGTGTTGGTTAAGTGCTTGCTCTGTCATTGTTTTCCCCAAATTGCCAAACAGTTGCAACCAGTCGGTGACAAACACATAAGAACCAAATGGCTCTTCTATCATAGTTTTCCTGAGCTTTTTTTAGCGCTTATCTGGTGGATATTCAAGCTATGGTCTGGTGGCTGCGACCACTGTTTTTCGATAGTCAGAACAAACAAGTGTCTCCTTTGACATATTTCCTATCCAATCCCCATTCAGGTTTCTTGGCCAAAAAGCCAGCTTTTCCTTTGAGTTGTGTCGTTTAAACGCAGAGCTTCACATAACTGCAATCTTGATTAATCAAATCTGTCATCTGGATCCCTGACAATCAGGCCGCTTTATTTTTAATAGCGAACAATTTACTTCAACCCAATACGGATGATGAAAGTGATGAAAAATAGATTAGCTGCGTTGATCTCTTGCAGCCTGGTAACCATGGCGGCCAACAGCGCCGTGTTACCCAGTGTTCAAACTGACAGCCATTGGTATAAGGAAAGCGCCCAGCGGGTGTCAGACAAGGCTACATTAGAATCAAAAGCAAAAGCCAAAAACGTCATTTTGTTTGTCGGTGACGGTATGGGGATCTCCACCTTGACTGCTGCGCGTATCTACCAAGGGCAGCAGCTGGCCGGTAACCAGGGTGGTGAAGAGAACTTCCTGAGTTTTGAGAAGTTTGACCATACCGCATTGATCAAGACCTATAACACCAACCAGCAAACACCGGACAGTGCAGGCACCATGACGGCCATTGCGACCGGGGTAAAGTCCAAAGCGGGGGTGATTTCGGTATCCGAACAGAGCCTTCGTGGCAACTGCCTGTCATCCAAAGGCAATGAGCTGGTGACTCTGGTGGATCTGGCCAATGCCAAAGGCTTATCTACCGGTGTGGTGAGCACTGCACGTATCACCCACGCCACTCCGGCAGCAACCTATGCCCATAGCCCGGAGCGCGACTGGGAATCTGACGCCAACCTGCCTGCCGAGGCGGTAGCCAACGAGTGTAAAGATATCGCCTACCAGATGGTGATGCGCGATAAAGACAATGCCCTGTCAGTCGCCCTGGGCGGAGGTCGCCGCGCCTTTATCCCTGAAACAGTGACTGATGGCGAGAACAAGAAAGGGCAGCGTAAGGATGGCCTGGACTTGACCAAGGCTTGGGTCGACAACCTGGACAACGCCGCCTTTGTATGGAATAGCGCAGAGTTTGATGCCATAGATGCCGGCACTACAGATCACCTGCTGGGCTTGTTCAACTCCTCCCATATGGAATATGAAGCGGACCGCGCCGATGATGTGGGCGGCGAACCTTCATTGACTGAGATGACAGCAAAATCTCTCGAGATTTTGCAGAAGAACGACAAGGGCTATCTGCTGATTGTCGAGTCGGGTCGTATCGACCATGGTCACCACGCCGGTAACGCCAAGCGCGCCCTGGCCGATGCGGTGGAACTCTCCAACGCCGTTAAGGCGGCGGTCGAAAACACCAACCCGGAAGAGACGCTCATTCTGGTCACCGCCGACCACAGCCACGTGTTCACCATCGCAGGTTATCCGAAGCGGGGTAACCCCATTCTTGGTCTGGTGCACGGCGTAGATGGAAACCTTTCTACTGCCCTTGATGGTAAGCCATACACCACCTTGGGTTATACCAATGGCCCGGGCGCAGTTGTGGGGAACCGTGACGACCTGACCTCAGTGGACACTCAAGACAAAGACTTTATGCAACAAGCTCTGATTCCTATGGGAAGTGAAACCCACGCCGGTGAAGACATCAGTCTGCACGCCACAGGCCCCGGCGCCAACCTGGTGCAGGGTGTAATGGAGCAGAACGTGATTTTCCACATTATCAATCAAGCCCAAGAGCTTGGCGGTACTAAGTATTAATTGGGAGCAAGGAAATGAATAAGAAATTACTGGTACTGTCTTTGGCCGCGATTCTCGGCTTGGCGGCCTGTGGAAGTGACGGTGACAACGGCAAGGACGGCACCGCAGGCACTCCGGGCACGGATGGAAGCAACGGCAGTGACGGAAAAGACTGGACCGCCGTTAATCAATGGTATGTCGATGGTCAAAACCGCGTCACCAAGGCGTCCAATATGAGCAATAACACCCAGGCGGGTGCGGCGAAAAACATCATCTTGTTTGTCGGCGATGGCATGGGCGTTTCAACTGTGACGGCTGCGCGGATCCTCGATGGTCAGCTTAAGGGGCAGACCGGAGAGGAAAACTCACTCTCCTTTGAGACTCTGCCTTATCTTGGCCTGGCCAAGACATATAATGTCGATGGTCAAACCCCGGATTCGGCCGGCACCATGACGGCCATGGTCACCGGGGTGAAGACGGACGTTGGCGTGATCTCACAGGCTGAAGGTGTCGAGCGCGGTGTCTGTTCCTCCACCAGCGGTCAAAACCTGGTGACTTCGCTGGAACTGGCCGCCATGGCGGGTATGGCTACCGGTGTGGTTTCGACCGCACGTATCACTCACGCTACCCCGGCTGCCACTTATGCCCATGTGCCGGATCGCGACTGGGAAGCGGACAGCAACTTGCCGGCCGAAGCCGTCAGCAACGGCTGTAAAGACATTGCCGCCCAGATGCTGGACTTCAATAACGGCAAAGGGATCAATGTGGTTATGGGCGGTGGTCGCCGCGCCTTTATTCCCAACACCACTATCGATCCTGAAGGCAAAGCGGGTAAGCGTAACGATGGTCGCGATCTGACCGCCGAGTGGTTGTCTCAGTATCCCAACGCCAGTTACGTTACCGACCGTGACAGCTTCCTGGCGATGGATAGCGGCACCACAGAGCATGCGCTGGGGCTGTTTAACTCCTCTCACATGGAATATGACTACGACAGAGTGGAGGCCGGAGTCACCGGCGAGCCTTCTCTGGCAGAGATGACGGCCAAGAGTATCGATATTCTGAAAAAGAACGACAAAGGCTTTGTTCTGATAGTTGAAGCCGGTCGTATCGACCACGCTCACCATGCCGGTAATGCGGCCCGAGCTCTGTACGACACCATAGCCTTATCTGAGGCGGTACGTGTCGCCATGGAGAAGACTTCGGCCAATGACACCTTGCTGATGGTTACCGCCGACCACAGCCATGTGTTCACCATCGCCGGCTATCCGACCCGAGGTAATCCTATCCTGGGACTGGTGAAGAGTAACGATGCCAGCGGTCAGCCATCGGTCACCAACTCTACCGATGCCAACGGCATGCCTTATACCACGGTTGGTTATGCCAATGGCCTGGGCTTTGGCTCGCTGGCGACCGGTGGCGATGAGCGTTACAACTATGCCGCCGAGCCTGGTCGGGTGGATCTGAATTACATAGACACCCAGAGTGTGGGGTTCCATCAGGAGGCATTGGTGCCGCTGGCAAGTGAAACCCATGCCGGTGAAGATGTGGCCATCTTCGCTCGCGGCCCGGGTGCCAGCTTGGTCCAGGGTACGGTTGAGCAGAACCACATCTTCCATGTGATGAACTTTGCCGGTGATTTGGTCAATAAGGCCGAGGCCGCCGCGGCGCAATAAGGTTTAGCGTTTCGCAGCCTGATGCCCCTGCTTGCCCCTAGTTTCAGGCAGGGTGTCAGGCTGCTTCTTTGGTTTTAGAGTAATATCAGTAGGTTTATTATGTCCCGAGTAACATTCAAGCCAGCGTTTCCCTTTTTTCACCGCGTAGCGCTTCATATCGCTCCTCGCATAGCTCTTTGCACCGCCCCTCGCGTTTTTTGTCATCCACTTACGTTTTCACTCGCTTTGGGGATCACAGCTTCGCTGGGGCAGTTTGCCATGGCCAATACTTTGTCTGTCAGCAACCAGCCTGGCAGCCAGGAGCAAGCCCATGTTAAAGCGGGCGGCTCAATTGGCGATAATGCTAATGTTTGTGCCGCCAAACCCGGCCGTTTTCAAGCCAGCTATCAGATCACTGTTGGCAGCGGTGAGCAGGCCAGGCAGCAGCAACTGACCTTGACGCGCTTTGACGATACCATCATCTATCAACGCAGCCCTGTCAGCTACGAGGCTTGGCATAAAAATGGCGAGTATGTGCGTTATTTCCCCCAGGAGAAACGCTCTATCAGCTATCGCCGCGGCGATCTCTTGGCGCTGAATATTCACACCGATCTCGATAGGCAGTTTCACCTGATATCGCCTGCTGCCTTGAGTCAATTTGAAAAGGGCCAAAGCCTGCAGGATAGCTGCTTCACCCGTCAGAGCTATTCTTTTAAGAGCAAGAGTCATGAAGAAAGTCATGAGGAAAATCATAGTCATGACGAAGGTCATGAAGAAAACCATAGTCACGCGAACAAAAGCGCCGGTCACGAGCCGCAGTCTATGCAATTGAGCTGGATAAGCGAGCTGGAACTGCCGGCCGAGATGACCATCACTCAAGGTGAGCAGCGTATTGTTTATCGGCTCAGCAAACTGACGCCTGTGAGCCAGGAGGGTTTCAAGCGGCTTACCTCAGGTTTCCAGGACCTCGATTTTGCCGATGTGGGCGACAGTGAGTCAGACCCTTTTATTGCCAAGATGATCACCCAGGGCTTTATTCAACATGGCAGCTCAGGCTTCTACTCGGCAGATGGTCAGCAGCTTGAAGGCGGGCATCACAGCCACTGACATCATAGTCATTGATTAACCCCAGCCACTGATTAACCACAGTTACCGATATAACAAGGGCCTAGTCACAGGACGTTAGTTATCGGCATAACTTATCTGCAGCTCAAAACCCAACTGGGCGAGCTGCTTTTGCTCCCGCTGCAGGTCTTTGGCAAACAGGCTGATGCGTTGACGCGGCTCGGGCAGGCTTATCTGCATCCCTGTTGCCGTGGGTTTTACCCGGGTGATTTTCAAGCTGCGGGCGATACGGCCAAGATTCAGCAACACGGCGAGCCGCAGCAGCGCCATTAGGCGGATGAGGCGTAATTTCTGAGCGGGCTCCAGTTGTGCCAGCGCCTCCAGGTTGGGTTTCTTGCGCTGGTTGCCAATCAGCAGTGCCAGCAGCTGTTGCTGCTCTTGGCTGAAACCGGGCAGATCGCTATGGGCTATGATGTAGGCGCCGTGTTTGTGGTGAGCGCGGGAGTTGATATGGATCCCTATCTCATGCAGTTTCACCGCATGTTCCAGCAGGGAGCGCCAGTGCTCGAGTTGCCAACAGTCGGCCACGGCATCGAATAGCTGTTTGGCGGAAGTGGCCACCTTGGCGGCATGGTTCAAGTCCACATGATAGAGTTTGGCCATGCTCTCGACAGTGCGGCCGCTGACATCACCGAATTGGCTGATCCCAGCAAGTTCGTAAAGTACGCCTTCGCGCAGAGCCCCTTGCGCAAACTGCAACTCGGTGACCGGCAGCCTCTTGAAGAAGCTGATCAGGATAGCCAGCCCCGCCGGTAGCAAAGGCGCACGTTTGCTGTCCACCTGCGGTAGTTCAATTTGATCCACATGCCCCCAGTCCAGCAACTGCTGTTTCAATTGCTTGAGCCTGGGCAGAGTGATGGTTTCATCGTTGAAGAAGTGCTGCATCGCTTCACAGATGGCTTTGACACTGCCTGAGCTGCCGAGAGTGAGGTCCCACTGGCCGCTGAAATATTCCTTGGCCAGTGAGGCAAACTGTTTATCGGCCGCAGCCTGGGCGGCGCGAAAGTTCTCCAGCGTCAGTTTGCCGTCGACAAAGTATTTCTGGTTGTAACTGACGCAGCCACAGCGCAGGCTGGAGAGTATCTGCGCCTGAGTCTTGTGGCCAAGCACCACCTCTGTTGACCCTCCGCCGATATCTATGATGAGGTTGCGCTCTGCCAGCTCCTGGCTGTGGGCTATGCCCTTGTAGATAAGGCGCGCCTCTTCATGGCCGGATACCACTTCGACCGGGTAGGGCATAATGGCCCTGGCCGCCTCGATAAAGGCCTCACGATTGCGGGCGACTCTCAGAGTGTGGGTGGCCACCAGTCTGACTCTGGCCTGATCCAGAGTGGAAAACCTGAGGTTGAAATCCTTGAGGCAGGCGAGACCGCGCGCTATGGCGTCATTATCCAGCCTGTTGTCCTGATCCAGCCCCTCGGCCAACTGTACCAGACGTTTCTCTTTATGCAGGATCTGAATGCTGCCATCCTGCTCGCGGGCTATCACCAGATGAAAGCTGTTGGAGCCCATATCCACGGCGACAAAATGCTTGGGTGTTGCAGTCAAGGTGGTCCTCATTTTGTTATTGCGTCGGTTCCTGGGGCTTGGCCAGATCCAGTTGCCGCTGTTTTTCGTAGTTGCCCAGATACTGATGTATGGCTATCTGGGATCTTACCTTACGCTTGTTGCCCCGCTTACGGTAGGGGTTGGATTGATCTTTGTTGATCACTCGCGCCTTGATGTTGTCGGCAAATTGCAGCGCCAGGGTGTCGAGGATCATCTGCTTCAAGCCGGGATCATATACTGGGGTGCTGACTTCGATACGGTTATCGATATTACGCCCCATCCAGTCGGCGGAGCAGAGAAAGAGTTTGTTTTCGCCGCCTGAGTGGAACAGCATCACCCGCGAGTGCTCGAGGAATCGGTCCACTATGCTGAAGACCTCAATATTGTTGCTGATCCCGGGAATATCGGGAATAAGTGCGCACATGCCGCGAATAAGCAGACGGATTTTGACGCCGGCGCTGGAAGCCTCGTACAGCTTTTGGATCATCGCCTCATCCACCAGATTATTGAGCTTGAGGGTGATGGCGGCCTTGATGCCGCTCTGGGCATTGATGATCTCTTGCTCGATAAGGCCGGTCAGCTTCTGGCGTGCATCATAGGGGGAGACTATCAGGTGTTGGAAGTTATCCCGTCTGTAGGGGTGCTCAATCAACTCAAATACCTGTTCTATCTCGGCGGTAATTTCCTGATTGGCGGTAAACAGTGAAAGGTCGGTATACACCCTGGCCGTGCCCTCGTTGAAGTTGCCCGAGCCAATGTGGCCATAGAGGCGCATTGCACCGGCTTCCTCGCGGCCGATAAGGCACATCTTGGCATGGACCTTCAAGCTTGGGATCCCATGGTGCACCTTGACACCGGCCTCGGCCAGCACCCGGCTCCATTCGATATTGGCCTGCTCATCGAAACGGGCCCTGAGTTCAATCACTGTGGTGACCTGTTTGCCGTTTTTCACCGCATCTATCAGCGACTGGATGATATGGGACTTTCTCGCCACCCGATAGAGGCTGATTTTGATGAACTTGACGGCAGGATCATAGGCCGCCTGGCGCACCAGCTCGGTAAAGTGGGAAAACTTGTGATAGGGGTAATAAAGTATGATATCGCCGCGGCGAATGGCGTCAAACTTGTTGGCGCAGACACTGAATCCGGCGGAGTCCAGTGCCGGAAGCTTGTCGTTTTCCAGGTATTTGCGTCCCGGATTGGGAAAGCCGATAAAGTCCTTGAAACTGTGGTAACGGCCGCCGGGGATAAGGCACTCGGTATTGGAGATATTCAGCTGCGCCGTAAGCATACTCAGCATATGCTCCGGCATCTCTTTGTCATACACCAGACGCACCGGCTCGGCGGTGAGGCGCTTTTTCAGGCCCTTGGTGAGCTTTTCCAGTTGGCTCTGTTCCAGCTCATCAGTGAGATCGAAGTCGGCATCGCGGGTCAGCTTCATGGAGAAGACTTCAATCTCTTCATATTCGAAGAAGGGGGCGAATAGCTCATCGACACAGTGCCTGATTATGTTATCAAGTAAGATCAAATGTTTGCGGCGCTTCGAGGTTTCTGCCGGAAGTTGGATGAAACGTGGCACATTCTTGGTGGGCACTTCCACCAGGGCGTACTGACGCTTTTCCCGGCTGTAGAGGCACACCGCCAGATAAGTGGTGTCATCGTTGATCTGTTTAAACAGCTCGGAGCGATTGCTGAGGATCAGCGGTGCGATATGGCGTTTGAGATGATCCTTGAAATGCTTTTTCAGCCACTGGCTGTGAAAATCACTCAACTGTTTCTCATTGATAAGAAAGATGCTGTGTCTGGCCAGCTCTCGCATCAACTCGCCGTAGATAGTGTCGAAACGCTCTTGCAGTATCAATACCTTGGTTTGGATCTTGGCCATCAAATGGCGGCTGGAATTACGGCCTTCCTGCAGGGTGGATAACAGAATCGAGCGGCGCACCGCAGCAACCCTGACCCGGAAGAACTCATCCATGTTGTTGGAGAATATGCCCAAAAAGCGAACCCGTTCCACCAGAGGCACCAGAGGATCGGCCGCTTCCTGCAAGACTCTTTCATTGAAAGACAGCCAGGAAAGCTCCTTATCCAGAGAAAATTTTTCGACGGACGGTAACACGCTAAGACTCCTCATTAGCAGAATCCGGGCATAGAGAAAGCCCGGCAGATATACAATAACACTCCGATATCCGCTTGTAATCAGTGAATAAAGGCCTGGGGTTATGAGTCCTTGGCCCACATTGGGATCCGGTGGCCCGGCTGGTTCAAACTAGAGTGAATTTATGTCCAGAGCATGACAAGTCTCCATTAAGTCCCCTCTAAATCATCACTAAGGGTTCGAAGAGGTCGATAAATCGCCGTTGTTCAATGGGCTTTGCATGCGGCTTATGTTATGTTGCGCTCTTTTTTCTCGGTCGGTGGACGCAGCTTTCGGGGGCTTTGTCTAGAAAGCAGCATCGAGATCACATAGAGCCCGCGAAAGCAGGAGGACGGAATGTTTGCAGGTTTTGACTATGGCAGTGCCAACTGCGCCATTGGCGTGATGGAGGAGGGCCAGACTCGGCTCTTGCCTCTGGCCGAGGATGGCAACTATATGCCGTCGACCATTTATGCCATGGAGCGGGAACTCATTTCCGAATCTGTGCTGCAGCGCTTGCCTTTGGCGGCCCAGGCTGATTTCAAACCCAAACGCGCCGCCGAGCTGAGTCGCGCCCGAACGGCGCGCCTGGAGCTGGATTTGCTTGCCAACGAGCAAGCGGTATTCATCGGCAATCAGGCGATTGAAACCTATATGGAAATGCCGGAAGAGGGCTTCTATGTTCGCTCGCCCAAGTCCTTCCTCGGCGCTTCGGGCCTGCTCAGCAATCAGATGGCACTGTTTGAAGATATCGTCACCCTGATGATGCAGGAAATTCATACCCGGGCGCAGCAGAGCCTGAAACAGGCGATTTCCCAGGTGGTGATAGGGCGACCGGTTAACTTTCAGGGCATTGGCGGCGAGCAGAGCAACAAGCAAGCCGAGGCCATTTTGACTCTGGGGGCCCGGCGCGCCGGGTTCACCGATGTGGCTTTTCTGTATGAGCCTATGGCGGCTGCCCTTGAGTTTGAGTCGACACTCACCCGGGAGCAGCGGGTGCTGGTGGTGGATATTGGCGGTGGTACCAGCGATTGCTCTTTTGTGCGCATGGGGCCCGAGCTTAAGGACAAGAAAGATCGCAGTGACGACTGCCTGGGCCACAGTGGTCAAAGGGTAGGGGGCAACGATCTGGATATCGCTCTGGCTATGGCCGGTTTTATGCCGCACTTGGGGCTCGGCAGTGCGCTGATCACAGGTAAGCCTATGCCAAGGCAACCCTTCTGGAACGCGGTCGCCGTCAACGATGTCAGTGCCCAGCGGGAGTTCTCTGCCTTGAGTAGTCGCAAGTTGATTGAAGAGCTGCAGCGGGATGCCAAAGAGCAGGCGAAACTTGCGCGCTTATTGAAGGTGCAAAAAGATCAGCTGGGTTATCGTTTGGTGCGCAGTGCCGAGCAGCTTAAAATCGCCCTGAGCGACAGTAAGCAAGCCGCTATGGATATAGGTTTTGTCGAAGCGCCCAAACCGCAGCCCTTGACTGTTAATGTCGATGCCGCCACCTTTGTGGCCGCCATCGATGAATCGCTCGAAACGGTGCACAAGCTCATCACCCAGGCTTTGGCGGAAGGGGGATGTCAGCCGGATGTCATTTATCTCACAGGTGGCAGCGCCAAGAGCCCGTATATTACCGAGCAGATCCGCGCGCGTTTCCCGGATGTGGCTTTGGTCAGTGGCGATCACTTCGGCTCAGTGGTGGCCGGCTTGACCCGCTGGGCCGAGCGCCTGTACCGTTAAATTGCACTTTAATTGAAAGAGGACTCTTCATGGCACTGAAAAAAACGCCACTCTTGGCAGCCTTAGTCGCTACTGTGGCGACAAGCTTGCTCGCCGGGTGCGGCGATGATGTGGGCAAGGTCAGCCTGGGCGTATTTACCACCAAAGATGTGATCATAGATGCCAAGACAGATCCCAAACTGCCCGGTGTAACCTGTCATATCAGCCGCATAGAGGCCAATCTGGACTTTGCCGACCCATCGGATATGAGTATCAGCTGTCGCCAGACAGGACCGATAACCAAGGCGCAACTGGCCAGTATCGAACTGGGGAAGAAGGGCGAGATAGTGTTTACCGAGTCCTTGAGCATCTTGTTCAAGAGCCTCAAGGTGAGGCGTATCTATGACAGTGAACACCAGACACTCCTGTATCTGTCCTATTCCACCAAAGAAACCAACGGCAGCCACAAGCACGCCCTGTCCACTGTGCCGCTGTGGGGAACCGATGCCTATGAGCCAAGGCCCCAGGCGGTAAACTGATAGGTCAAGATATAAAAAAGAAAAGCCTCGAAATCGAGGCTTTTTTGGGGTTGCTACTGGATTAGAACTTGTAATTCACACCCAGGGTGATGCGCTGACTAGTGAAACATCTTTTCTTTATATCAAGCACCTGAGTTTTTCCTGAACGGGATTAAAATAAGGGAACTTTCCGATAGGAACGGGCTCTTTAATAAGGCATGATGTGAGGGGTACCGGTGTGTTTAATACCGGATGTGTCGTTTTTAACTCCGGGTTACCGGCTTTGCCCCAAGTGAGCAGGAAGCGCTCTTGAGACAGCTGGAGAGAACCGGCGTGAAGTTAAGGGAAGAACATGTCATTTAATCAATCTGTGAGTAGAGGCAAGAGCGAAGCGGCCCAAGAGGGAACACTGACATCCAATAACCGGGTCAGTAAAAAAGACATACGGATAAGCGCTGCACGCAGGCGAATAGAGGATATTCGTGAGCAGATGGCCTTATCCCGTGAATTGGGCGTAGGAGTGTCGGCAGATGAGCTGGACTTTGACTGACGCTAACAGCGATAAGCTTAAAAAGCCCGCATTCAAGCGCAACGTAGTTCACTTAAGTGGAGCTGCCTTGTGATTAACAGGATATCGGGTCTTGGATATTTTTACCGCCCTAGGCCGATTTGGCTTAGGGCGTTTGTCTATAAGAAGGATGGACAAGTCTCCTCGCAGACTGTTTAGACGCTTCGGCGTATTACCTGGTGACACCGCTTTGCTCATGACTTTGAGCTGACTTGCGATGAACTGACAAGCGTACTTAAAGCTGATTTCATTGGGCATTCGACCATGCTCTACTGCCGCTTGGCTCGCTTCTCGTCTCACCAAGTTATAACCAAGCAGCAGCCCCCATAACTCTTGATAGACAAGTTCGACTGTCTTACTCCTCAGCACTAACGCATTGTGTTGCATCGAACTTTTTATGTCTCGATAGCCTAATTCAATTTCCCATCGCTCGTGGTAAAGCGCCGCGACTGCTCCCGCATCGTACTGCTCTCTGGGAAGAGACGTAAATACGGTTTTTGGCTTACCTTGTACCTGATAAGTCACGGCTCTCACTTGCCATGTTTCAGGTAGGTTAGGATTTTTCTTGCGTGCTTGTGGAGAGACTTTCATTTCGACTCGCATGTCGTCACTCTCTTCATCGTCCAGCAGGGTGTATTTCACCCCTTTCTTCGCCGGTAACAACCAATGTCTGTTAGCACCACTATTTTGGAGAGAAAGAAGTAAGCCTGCTCCATAAAAACCCTTATCCAATAAGGTCACGGAATTATCCGGTAAGGCGTCAATAAAGGGCATAGCAAGAGGCATTTCGCCTCGACGATAAGGGCTTATAGCGGCATCGACAATGACATGAGAGCGAACATTCATCATGGTCACCACCCTTAATACTGGATGAGGCATCTGTCTGTCGTTGGATGTATTCCCTGACCCAAAATGGTCTCTTAGCTCCGGTGTGTCAGCGGTTCGAAAAAGCGCGCCATCCACAGCAAAGACCTGCAAACCTTGCCAAGTATCCTCAGGATAACGCTCTACCCCCCACCTGTGGCTGCATTGCCTGAACAACCATTCTGGGGCTGCTTTGCCAAGGCGTTGCCTTGCTTGCGTTAAAGCACTTTTTGCTAACAGCTCCTCATTAGCCAACCCCTCGGCACAGACATTCATTCGCCGTGCAACTTCGGCAATCGGTTCGTTGCGGAAAAACGCCATTCCAACAATAAGCCAAAGAACCATATCACTCGGTAAGCGACGTCGACGAATCGTCGCTTTATCGGAAAGTGTTACCGCTTTAGCAATCCACTCGTCAGGAATATGCTCGGAGAAGGTGGTTAGCTGAGCGACATCAACAGGACTCTCTTCAAGAAAGTCGGCAAAGTAGTTTTGAATAGACATAAAAAAATCGGAAACCTACAAACAGGTTTCCGATTGTCTCTCATCAGAAGGATCGGTCAACCGATCCTTATCTGATCTACGTTGCGCATTCAAGCGGGCTTTTTGCTGATTAAGCCTGCATTGCGGTGTGATAACGCTCGAAGGCTCGCTCGAGGTCGGCAATCAAATCGTCCGGATCTTCCAAACCTATATGCAGTCTCACCAGGGGCTTGCTGCTGTCCCACTGGGTTGCCGTGCGCAATTTCTCTATACCGGATATCGCCAGAATAAGGCTCTCGAAGCCACCCCATGAAAATCCCATCTTGAAGTGCTCCATCCCTTCGACGAAGGCGGTCATCGCCTGGCGGTTACCCTCTTTCAGCACAAAGGAAAATAAGCCGTTGGCGGCGCTGAAGTCACGCAGGAAAAACTCGTGCCCCGGGCAACTGGTAAACGCCGGGTGGCGCAGGTGATCCACTTCCGGGCGCTGCGCCAGGAAATTGGCCACTTTGAGGGCATTTTTTTCATGTTGCGCCATTCTCACCCCCAGGGTTCTCAGCCCCCTGGCCGCCAGAAAGATATCGTCTGCAGAGGTGCATTGGCCCATGAGATAGCTGTTCTCCCTCAGGGTATCCCAGTGTGCTTCATTGGCGGTCGCCGTACCCAGCATCACATCCGAGTGACCCACTATGTACTTGGTAGCGGCCTGAATCGAGATATCGACGCCCATCTCAAACGGGCGACAATTGATGGGGGAGGCCCAGGTGTTGTCCAGCATGGTGACCAATTGATGCTCATGCGCGATGCGGCACAGGGTCGGCACATCCTGGACTTCCATGGTGATGGAGCCGGGAGATTCCAGAAACAGCACTTTGGTATTGGGGCGGATAAGCTCGCGGATACCGGTGCCAATCAAGGGGTCATAGTAACTGGTTTCAATCCCCAGCCCCTTGAGCAGCTTGTCGCACAGATCCCGGGTGGGCTCGTAGACACTGTCTACCATCAGCAAGTGATCACCGGCCTTCAGAAAAGACAGCAGGGCGCCACTGATGGCCGCAGAGCCTGAAGGGTAGAGCGCAGTGCCAACACCACCTTCGAGTTCGGCAATGGCCGCCTGAAAGGCAAAGTGAGTCGGGGTGCCGCGGCGGCCATAGAACATCTCCCCTTTGGCGCGATTGGCCGTGGCGTGGCGCATCTGTTCCATGCTGTCAAATACGACGGTTGATGCTCGAAACACGGGAGGATTGATCACTCCCTTGCTCCACTTTTTGTCCCGGCCGAGCGAGACCAGCTTGGTGGCTTTCTTCATGGATGCAACTCTTGTCTGTGATTGCGGGGCGAGCGCCCCTTTGAGGCATATTAACATTGAATCTTGTCATTGCCAGTGCGGCGGGCTTGAGACTTGTTCAAGTTGTCCGCGGCTTAAAGCAGCGGCAGGCTGACCCGAATTTCGACACCTGAGCCGTCGCTCAGGTTGCTGGCACTGATATGGCCGCCATGGAAGGCGGTGATAAGCCTGGCGATATAAAGTCCCAGTCCCAGATGAGGTTTGGACTGCATCGTTTGTGGCCGCACTGAGACCATGGACTCGAAGATCTGCTCGGTCATGTTTTCCGGCAACAGTGGCCCTTGGTTTTCCACCCTGAGCAGGGCCTGTTTGCCCTGCACCTTGAGGCTGATGTGGATATCGGTATCGGCTTTGCTGAACTCAATGGCGTTGCTGACCAGCTTATCCATCAGCTGGGCGACATATTCAGGCACGCCACGCATGGTCAAAGGTTCATCCGGCAACACCAGCACGAAACCTTGTTCCTTGTAAGTCATCTGATACCCGGCGACGCAGCCTGCCACAACCTTGGTCAGTGGGAATTCATCTATCTCGGCCTGGGACAGGGACTCCTCGAGCCGGGTGGCTTCGCTCATGTTGGCGAGGATCAGCCACAAGCGGTTGACCCCTTCCTGGGCGCGGTCGACATACTTGGCCGTGTCTTTGTCCAGTTGCTGCAGACTCAAGTGTTCCAATGAGCTGCGCACCACGGCCACCGGGGTTCTCAATTCGTGGGATAGTCGCGAGGACATGTTTTCCAGATAGTGGGTATATTGCCCCAATCGGTTGACGATATTGGCAAAACTGCGCGACAGATCGCCAATTTCATCGCGCACTTTTGAAGGTGGAATGGTGTCGCGAACCCGCCCCTGGCTGTCGATGGCGCGCTCGGCCTGATCCCTGAGTTTGCGAATGCGGCTGGAGATCCCGGAGGCAAACACAAACAGTGCCAGGGTTCCCATCGCCATCACGGTCAGGATCACATTGAACAGCTTCTCCAGTGCCCGGTTACGCAGGGTACGGATACCATGGGTGGTTTCCTCGGCAACCACGGCGCCCATCACCTTATCGTCAATCCAGATGGGGCTGGCCGCCGCCAACACCACCGCCTTGTTATCCGGTGTCAGGCGCCAGGTGGAGGCCATCTGGCCATTCAGCGCCCGGCGAATATGGCTACCGCCGAGTTCGGTCGAGTCCTGCAGTGAGTCGATAAAATCCATAGGCGGCTTGGTCAGCACTGTGTAGTAGATGGGGTGTAGATAGTCGTGTTCCAGTTTGCCAAAGAAGCTTTCCGGTTGCCGCTCCTCCTCGACCGAGCGGGTCCAGACACTGGAATCGGCGCGAATATCGCCCGACTTGGCCAGCACCCGGCCATGGACATCCACCACCCATATCCGCGAGCTGTTATGCCCCATACCTTTGATAATACTTTCAATTTCCGGTGATGGTACCAGAACCGTCCCCAGCTTATCGGCGCGGTCAGTGGCCGAGGTACCAACTATGGCTTCCAGCCTGCGGCTCTTTTTGTCGTTGACATCATGAATGGCAAAACTGAGTTTACTGCCCACCATCTCCAGCGGCATTCTGAGTTCAATATTGTAACCCTTATCGGTTTTCAACCACTGGCCCTGAATGCGGACCTCTGGTGTCACCGGGGCGCTGAGCGCCGGATTTTCAGGCAACTCGAAGGCGCTGAGCCAGCCATCGTGCTTGTTGGCTATGGTGTAGCGGCGAAAACGGCCATCCGGGGCCAGGGTGGCGATAGCCAGATAGTCGTTGCGATCCACACTCAGGCTGTTGCGGCCGCGGTAAATCACCTTTGGATCCGTTACCTCGAAAAAGCCGTAAAGGTAGCCGCCATATTTACCTACCATATGGGTAAAGCTCAGCGTTGACTGGCTGTCACTCAAGCGCATCAGGGTATGCTCTTCGCCATAGGTCATGGCGCGATGGCGGTAGGCCTCCCAATCATTGAGGCGGCCATCCAGCTGAATGGGGCCGTTGAGCGGATAGGCGTAGAGATCGCGGCCCTTTTCTACTTGATTGAGGAAACTGGCCTGGCTGTCGAACAGCCTGGGTCTTTCATGTAGCGCCGTAGCCAGGGCCTGAGTGGTTCCTTCCAGGGTTTTCTCCTGGCCGTGACGCAGATATTTCTCCATCTCCCACACATACTGATAGCCAAGCCAGGGCAGGCACAGCAAAAACAGCGACAGTACCAGAGTCTTGGTTCTGAGGCCTATTGGCGGGTGATAGGAGGGAAACTTCAAGATTCGGGATCCCAGCGATAACCCATGCCATAGACGGTATCTATACAGTCAAAGGCCGGATCGGCGGCGATAAACTTGCGCCTGATCCGCTTTACATGGGAGGTAATGGTGCTGTCATCGACATAAATCTTGGCTTCCTGCATCAATTCGGTGCGGCTGCGCACATGGCCGGGATGTTTGGCCAGGGCGTACACCATCCAGAATTCGGTCACTGTCAATTCAATCGGCTGCTGTTGCCAGTATACCTGAATTCGGTTGGCATCTATGGTGAGGGCGCCGCGCTCCATCAGGGTATCGGCCGGAGCGCTGCTGCCGGCGAGTTCGCAGCGGCGAAACAGCGCCGCCAACCGCGCCAGTAAATGGGGAAAACTGACATCTTTGCTCAGGTAGTCATCGGCACCCAGACGCAGGCCACAAACCGTATCGAAGTCGCTGTCTCTGGCGGTGAGAAAAATAATCGGCAGGGTGCCCGACATCGCTCGCAGCGACTGGCACAAGGTAAAGCCACCATCGATTTCATGCTCCAGACCTATGTCAATAATGGCCAAATCCGGTAAGCGGGTGTTGAAGGCCTGCATGGCCTCGGGGCGGTTGGCGTAAGTCTGCACAGAGTAACCCTGTGATTGCAGCACATCTTTGTAGTTTTCTCTTATTGCAGCTTCATCTTCCACTATGGCAATGCGTTTCATCTGCCTCTTGTTCCTGCCGAGCCGTGAATAGCCGTGACTATACAGGATTTTAGCCGTGAAAAAAGCGATCGCTTCCAATTGCCATTTTGTTGCCACAATTGATAGCCAAAGTGCCATTTTTGCTCCCCAGACTTGCCATTTCAATGGGGTTTAATCATCTCAACGACGAGGAACGCTGCCAACTGGGCAGCAGGCTCTACAAGACAAAAGGAATCGAGATGATGAAAAAGACCCCCATAGCCTCCCTGATCATGGCATCACTGTTGCTGACTTCTTCTCTGGCGCACGCCGACAGCCAGCCAAACTTACCCACTCAGGAGAGAGACCACAACGAAGAGTTGGTTGGTTTTGGCACAGGCGCACTGCTGGGCGCCGTGGTTGGGGGGCCTGTAGGGGCGGTTATCGGTGCCTTCACCGGTGGCATAGTGGGTAAGTCTGTGGGCGATGACGAGCAGCTCAAGAGTCAGCAGCAACAGCTGGCCGAGCAAACCGAACAACTGGCGAGTCTCAGTGAGAAGCAGCGAGCGCTGAAGGAGTTATCGTTGCAATACGCCGATGCCCAGAGTCGCCTCAATGCGCTTTCCCGCGACCGAGCTGACCAGCTCGAAGAGTTAATCGTGGGTATGAATGTGCAGTTTCGTACCGGCACCGCCGAAATCGAACCCCACTTTGCGCGCCAGCTGGACGATTTGGCCTATGCCATGAGCCTGTCGCCTGAGCTGATGTTGGATCTGACCGGTTACGCCGATCGCCGTGGTAATTCTGATTACAACCAGACGCTGTCCGAGCAGCGGGTCGAGGCGGTGAAAAGTTATTTGGTTAGCCAAGGCGTTGCCGAAGAACGTTTGCAAACTCAGGCTTTTGGTGCCAGTTCTCCCCTCAGTGCAAAACAGAGCCGCGAGAGCGACTTCTTTGACCGTCGGGTCATGTTGAAATTGCAGACTCAGGGAGCTGCTCTGGCAGCCAATCAACAAAGCGGTAATTGAGAGGGAGCGACAAAATGAATATGGATATCCCTCGGCAGGAAAACGAGCAGTTTCAGAGAATGCCCGCCGCCAGTCACAGCGATTCTGATACTTATTTATGTAGGGCCGTTAACGCCCTGCAATTTTCAGGCTTTGCCCTGCTGGCACTGCTGGTGTTCAATCTGGTTAGCTCGGTTGAAGCCTGGGCCGAGAATGGTCCCCAATTTGCCGAAGAGCCTGCAAGTGTCCAGGCTCAGGAAGGTACCCTTCAACTGATTGATAATCCTCAATGGCCAGGTGCCGGGGTGCTCGCTTTTGGCGACACTCAGGCCCCGGCACTGGCAACCGAAGTCAGCATGAGCATCAGTGGCTGGAGTAACAGAGTCAGCGTCACCCAGTCATTCACCAATGATACCCAGGAGTGGATCCACGGCCGTTACCTGTTCCCGCTGCCCAATGAGGCGGCGGTGGACAGCATGCAGCTGAGAATAGGTGAGCGGATCATCGAGGGGGTTATTCAACCAAAGGAAGAGGCCAAGCGCACTTTTGAGCAGGCCAAGGCTCAGGGCAAGCGCGCCAGTTTACTGAGTCAGGAGCGGCCCAACCTGTTCACCACTCAGGTGGCTAATTTGGCCCCGGGGAAAACCCTTAAAGTCAGCTTCAGCTACCAGCAGGCACTGGATTACCGTGATGGTCAGTTCAGCCTGCGCTTTCCTATGACCTACACGCCCCGTTATCTGCCTCAAAGCATGCTGCAAAGCTTCAAGGGCGTGGAAGAGGCGGCGCGGTTGTTGAGCCCTGTGATTGAAGCCGCGGGCCTTGAAAAGATGTTCACCGGCGCTGATAGTGAGAGCTCTGAGCCTATAGGCACCCAAGCGCAAAGCGGTGGCCAGGAGAATCGTCTCAGTTTGGATATTATCCTGGATGCCGGTTTTCCCTTGCTGTCGCTGGAATCCCCTTATCATGCTATTTCCCAACAAACCCTGAGTGATGGCCGTATCCGGGTGCAGCTGCAACAAGACAATACCAAGGCCGACAGCGACTTTGTGTTGCAATGGCAAGCGGATCCGGGCGCCAAGCCCGCAGCGGCGCTGTTCAGCCAGCAAGGCCAGACCCATACCCCAGCACCTTCTTTAGCGCAGGCCGAAGGCCAAGCTGCCAGGGATGAATACAGTCTATTGATGTTGATGCCTCCACAGAGCAAAGAGGTGGCCAAGCCCTTGCCCAGGGAGCTTATTCTGGTGATAGATACTTCGGGCTCCATGGGGGGAGATGCAATTGTTCAGGCCAAACAGGCATTGCTGTATGCATTGAGCAGTCTCAAATCGGAGGACAGTTTCAATGTTGTTGAATTCAATTCTGCAGTGCAGACCATGGCGGCCAACTCTTTGCCGGCGACGGCCCACAATATAGGTCGGGCACAGCAGTTTATTCGTGCCCTGGAAGCCAACGGTGGTACCGAGATGGCCAAGGCGCTTGAGTTGGCATTGAACAATGATTTTGCCGCTCAAAATAAAGTCGGCACGCAAGGTGAGATTAAGGCGCTCAGGCAAGTGATTTTCATGACGGATGGCGCCGTAGGCAATGAACAGGCGCTATTTGAACTGATTAAAGACAGGCTCGGCGACAACCGCCTGTTTACCGTAGGCATAGGCAGTGCCCCCAACTCCCACTTTATGCAGCGCGCCGCAGAGCTGGGGCGTGGCAGCTTTACCTATATTGGCAAGATGCAGGAGGTGGAGCAAAAGGTGGTTGCCTTGCTGGAAAAAATCTCCGCTCCCAGGATCACAGATGTGTCGCTGCGCTACCCTGACGGCACAGTGCCGGATTACTGGCCGGCACAAATTCCGGATCTCTATCAGGGTGAGCCGGTATTGGTGAGCATCAAACAGCGTAGCAATGCCCACAAGGCCGTTATCGTATCCGGTCTTATCGATGGCCAATTCTGGCAGCAGGAGCTGGCGCTCAATGCCAAGGCTGATCCCAAAGGGCTGGATCTTATCTGGGCCAGAAAACAGATAGCCGCGCTGGAGCTGGCCAAAGATGCTGCCAACAGTGAACGCATTGAACGCCAGGTCACAGCGCTGTCGCTGAAGTACCACTTGGTCAGTCCGTACACCAGCCTGGTGGCAGTGGATGTCACCCCGGTCAATCCGGACGCCGCGGCGACCCGGGAAGGGCAAGTGGCCAGTCATGCGCCCAAGGGCTGGCAGGGTAAGTTGCCGCAGACCGCCACCGACAGCCGGCTGATGTTGCTGCTGGGGTTGGCAAGTTTGCTGGCGGCGTTGATGCTGGCGGCTTTCCCCAGGGCTTTTGGCCGCCGTGCTTGTGAGGGGGCTGGGCGATGAGCCAGGCTGAGCAGGCCCTGACAGCAGGCGCTATGTCCTCGGTCAATAGGGGGCGTTTTAGCGATATCTGCTCAATAGTGATAGTTGTTCTGGTTGTGGCAGGTTCGGCCATGCTGTTTAAAGGAGGATATATGCAAGCCAAAGCCATGTTCGCCCAGTTTTTGATTGAAAAGGCCTGGGCCAAGAGTCTGACTGACGGCCAGGCACACAAACCCTGGTCCTGGGCCGATACCCACCCCACGGCCAAATTGTGGATAGGCAAGCATGAGCCACTCTATGTGCTGGCCGGGGCCAGTGGCCGTAACCTGGCCTTTGGACCGGCGCAGATGCTTTCGGGAGCCGGCGCCGGAGAGACAGGCAATACCGTGATTGCCGGTCACAGGGATACCCATTTCGCGATCCTGGCCGGGGCCAGGGTGGGGCAGGAGATCCGCTTGCAGGGAATGGATGGCCAGATCCATTTTTATCGAGTACGTGCTACCGCAGTAGTGCATGAATCTGAGACCCGTTGGTTGATGGGCAGTGATGAGCGGCTATTGACGCTGATCACCTGTTATCCCTTCGACAGCCTGAGCGGCGGCGCCGAGCTTAGATTTGTGGTGCAGGCAGAAGCCTTGCAAACGCTGGCGGTTTCAGCCTGATATCGGCATCACCCGATTGCGGCCCAAACGCTTGGCGTCATAGAGCAAGGTGTCGGCGCGTTCGGTAAGGGATTGGCGGGTATCCAGTTGCTGCCACTCGGCAACCCCGAAGGAGGCGCTGATATTGCTGATGAGCTGGCCCTTGCGCCTGTCTCTTACGCTAACCTTCTCCAGTGCCCGTCTCATGGCTTCGGCCAGTTGGCGGGCCACTCTCAGCTGACTGGTCGGCACCAGAATAGCGAACTCTTCACCACCGAAACGATACAACTTGGTGCCGTCACGGCAACTATCCTGCAGACGCTTGGCCACCGCCTTGAGCACCTGGTCCCCCAAAAGATGCCCATATTCATCGTTGAAACGCTTGAAGTGATCCACATCCACCAGAATAAGGCAGCAGCCCTTCGGCGACTGACTCAACAAGCTATCGAAGTCGGCATCGAAGGCACGGCGGTTAAGGCAGCCGGTGAGGGCATCAAACAATATGTCTTTTTCGGTGTTTTGCAGCTGTAGCCGCAGACTGTCTATCTCCTGCTGGGCCTTGCTCAGTTGCGAGCTCAAATAATCCGTGCTGCTGCGAATATCATCCGAGTCTTTCACCAGGGCTCGGACCATGCCCATCACTTGCTCAAGATCCATGGCGTCCTGATCCAAGCGGCTGATACGGCCAAAGTTACGCTCGATTTTGGCGCGAAAACTGTCGGCATCGCAGCTGGTATCCTTGAGTGACTGAGACAGCTCGGTCGCTATCGCCTCCATACTCTGGCGCATATCTCTGACATCCAGTTCATCTTCCGGGGCCAGATGATGACGGTAGAGGAGTTCCGCCGTGGAGGGCGGACAGGTGTTGTACTGGCTGACGGCTTCATCCAGGCTGGCATTGAGTGCAGGGTTGCGCTCGCTGACATAGGCATACCAGAGCGCATAGTTGACCGGCGTTGTCGGTATCTGATGTTTTAACATCAACGGCAAGGCTTTTTTCAGGTATTGAGCGGCTTGTTGAAGCAGAGTCATGGCCATAGGGGAACTCATTGTCAATGCAATTACCTATTCAGCTTGACATAAATTAAGCCGCTTGTGGATCCAAAGGCTCACAGAATGTCACCTTGATGCGCTGATTGCCGAATGCTGCCCCGCTGTTACAATGGCTGAACAAAATAGATAATAGCAAGGAAT
Organism: Shewanella sp. YQ_9; assembly: GCF_043103185.1. NCBI lineage: Bacteria > Pseudomonadati > Pseudomonadota > Gammaproteobacteria > Alteromonadales > Shewanellaceae > Shewanella > Shewanella sp. YQ_9. Next base: position 74,497 of record NZ_JBICJO010000079.1, on the reverse strand, counting down.
GAAGTCGTGAAATTTACCTCTGTGTGTGGCCTGTTGGCCACACTGTTAACGCCCGCTCTGGCGTTGGCCGCCCCCTTTGAACTGGATGAATCCAGCTATCGCCAGGATGTGAAAACCCTTGCCAGTGACGCGTTTGGAGGCCGTGCGCCTCTGTCGGCCGGTGAACAGCTGACCTTGGATTACCTTACCGAGGCCTTCAAGGAGATGGGGCTTGAGCCAGGGTTTGGCAACAGTTATCTGCAAGCCGTTCCCATGGCCAGGATTACCGCAGATCAGAATATGCAGTTAAAGCTGGGCTCAATGAGTTTCAGCAACGGCGAGGAGTTCACTGCCCGCACTCAAAGAGTGACACCCAAGGTGGAGCTGCAAGACAGCGAGGTGGTATTTGTCGGCTACGGTATCAATGCTCCGGAATACGGCTGGAATGACTTTGAAGGCCTGGATGTTCGTGGTAAGACCCTGATTGTACTAGTCAATGATCCCGGCTTTGCCACTCAGGATCCACAGGTATTCAAGGGCAATGCCATGACCTATTACGGTCGCTGGACCTATAAATATGAAGAAGCGGCCCGTCAGGGTGCCGAAGCCGTGTTTATTGTGCATGAAACTGCGCCCGCCGCTTACGGTTGGGGGGTGGTGCGTAACAGCAACACCAATACCAAGTACACCCTGGTGGATAAAGATAACAACGCATCATCGGTTGGCGTGATGGGGTGGATCCAGCACGATAGCGCCAAGAAGCTGTTCAGCCAGGCGGGTCTGGACTTTGACACCTTGAAGCAACAGGCGGTCAATAAAGGCTTCAAGGCGGTGCCGTTGAAACTCAAGGCCAATCTGACCTTGAACAACAAGATAGAACTGGCGCAATCCCACAATGTGGCGGCCCTGTTGCCTGGAACCGAGCACAAAAATGAATACTTGATGATGCACGCTCACTGGGATCACCTGGGAAAGACCATTGAAGATGGCAAGGAAGTGGTGCTCAACGGCGCTGTGGATAACGCCTCCGGTGTGGCCGGTGTTCTGGCACTGGCAAAGCATTTCAAACAGCAAAAGGGCATTGATGCCCCGAAACGCTCGATTCTGTTCAGCGCCTTTACTGCCGAGGAAACCGGACTCATTGGCGCCCAGTACTTTGCCGAAAATCCTCCGGTTCCCACCAAGCAGCTGGTGGCATTTCTCAATATAGACGGCATGAATATGGGCAAAGGCGTGGATTACATCCTGCGTTATGGTGAGGGTGTGTCAGAGCTGGAGCAGTATTTGAATGATGCCGCCAAAGGGAAGGGACGCAGCGTCAAGGCCGATCCCCGACCGCAAAATGGCTTGATGTTCCGCTCGGATCATTTCGCTCTGGCCAAGGAAGGGGTACCCGGCTTGCTGTTTATGAGTTTGGGGGATACAGACCCGGATTATATTGCCCACAAATATCATAAGGCAGCCGATGATTATGACCCAAGCTGGAGTCTGGATGGGGTTCGGCAGGACTTGGCCTTGATAAGCGATATTCTGGCACGGTTGGCCAATAACAATGACTGGCCCCAATGGCTTGAAGATTCGGACTTCAAGAAGCGCCGGGCTCAGGATCAGCGCTGAGTTTGGTGGCAGGTGTGACTCAAAAAGGGTTACACCTGTCCATGCTTCTTGTCACTTGAAAGCGTAATTAATTGAATGCCTTTGTTTTTCATGGCAGCTCGACACAGGCATGCACCAGAAAACTGGAGTGGAAGTATTTGGGAATGTATTTGGACAGCAGATAATTGAAGAAACCTACTCGTTTCCACTCTTTGAAATCGGCGTAATGCGCGACTGAAATCACCTTTAGCTTTCCATGCCATTGCTCAATCTCCCGTGGCGAGTCGAGTGCCAACTTAAAACCGGCACCGGCATATTTTACGCTGTCGTGGTTATCTGAATTGTCCCTCATCCAGCGACTGATACCGTCGAATAGAATATGGCAACCAGGAAAGCGGCTGGCCAGTTCTTGAAGCAACTGTTGTACCTGACAATTGTCGAAGTACATCAGCAGGCCTTCAGCAACAAAAACAAAGGTTGCGCCCTGATGACGGGCATTGAGTTCATCCATCCAATCGCTATCAAATACAGAAGCACTGATGCATGTCTCACTACTGTCCGAAGGAAGGAGCTGCTCTCTGAGGGCAATCACTTCAGGCAGATCCAGGTTGTAAAACCAGGCCTTGTCTTCCATCGTGTTTCCCATCAGCATTTGAACCCTCTGAAAGCGGGCATCGAGCCCGGATCCGAGGTTGACTACAACACAGGACTGCGCCGCAGCGATAATATCCGTCGTGAGTCTGTCAAAGTAACCCGCGCGGATGGCGACCCCTACTGAGCTCAATACAGATTGGTCAAAACTTGAGAAGTCATAATCAAATTGTTCGATAAGCGCGCAGGCCCAAGGATCTGAGAAGAAGGCATCTTTCAGTTTGGATTGGCACGACTTCATATAGAGCGGGATAAAAAGTGTTTGGGCGATAGGATCATTTAGCCCTGTGACTGCCAGCTTGTTACTCATCTTTGCCTCCTCCCTCATTCTCTCCATTAAATGATAACCATTATCATATGCGTGACTGTGAGCAAGAGTGGATTTTTATCAAACTCACTTTTTGAGAGGCTTGGCAGGCGAGAGGGCAGGAATACTTGGTGATTGTCGACAAAAGATAGTGGATGACAGCTTTGACTCGAGCTGCCAATAAGCGACTATGGTCAGGGAAAGGGGGCAGGAAAAAGCGTCAGGAAAAAGGGTCAGCAAAAAGCGTCAGGAAAAAGCGTGATTGTATCGTCAAGCGGAGAACAAGTTCAGAAACGGTAGCTGATCGATAACATGGGGCCGATGAAACTATAGTAGAGGTTGTAGTCGGCCACTTTTACCGCGGCGTCCGATGCGCTTTGACGCACATCCACATCCACTTTGTAATAGTTGTAGGCCAAGGTGATGTCCCAACGATCACTCAGGGTGGTTTTCATGCCGGCTCTGATATCGACCAGTGAGCCCTTGAGATCATCAAGGCGCACGGAAAAATATTGGGCATGCAGATTAAATTGCCAACCGGGTGCCAGCTCATAGTCACCAAAGAGGCCAATATTCGGTAAAGGTGCGGTAACGCTTTCATCCACCAGTCTGGGAATGGGCTGGGCGCTGCAGATATTGCCGCTGAGCTCTGAGGTGGCACAGGCCCCGATTGAACCTTCGAAGCTGCTTTCAATGAACATGGTATGCAGCCCTACACTGACCCCTATGTTATAGCCGTTGCCTTGAAACAGATCATAGCCATAGCCGATGCGGGCGATATCGATATTGAGCGTGGTGCCCAGCTGGCCACCGGCCTTGACGTCATAGACGGTATCGTCAATCTGGATCTGAAATGGCCGACTGACCGCCTGAGTTTCGGCGCTGCGGTGCAGTTGTTTCCAGTCAAAATAGATGTGGTGCCTATCGTTGAAACGGTATCCCAATTCAAACAGAGGCAGAAACTCGTTTTCCGCCAACTGCAGATCAGACTCAAAATCCAGATCGAAATCATTGCCGACCAAGGGATCGGTAACTTGCATATTGGTGTCGGACTGAGAGTAGAAACCACCAATATTCAAGCTCCACTCGCCGGCTTGGGCTTGGGTAGTGGTGCAGCAGAGCAGGGCGAGTGTCAGCGACAGTCTCAAACCTGAATTGTTAATAGAGTGTGGTGTCAACAATGGGTAATCTCTTTTCGTTACTCAGATAATCCAAGTGCCTTCTCAGAGATTCCTTTTCCGGGATAAATTGGCACGTGCGCGGTTTGAGTGCTTGCCAGCTGTAGTTTGCAGGATGACACTTCTTGTATTTTCGAATGCTGAAAATCCGCGCGACTGCAAAGAGTCTAAACCAGAATGATGGTTTTTGTGAATAGAATGTTTACAAATGTGTGGTTTTTTATGATCTACCACAAAAAAGCGCCCCATAAAGGAGCGCTTCAGTCTGATATTAAAGCTCGTGTTCGGATCAGGCCTCGGACTCGCTGCTGTCGCTTTTCTTGGAGTCCTTGTTGAACATGCCCAAACGGATACGGATAAAGTGCAGTATTTGTGCTGCTATATCCAGGTGGAGACAGGACTCCAGTCCTTCAAAGCCCGGCGAGGAGTTGGCCTCGCAAATCTTGTAGTGACCGTTGTCAAACAGCAGATCTATCCCGGCAACATCCAGATCCAGTATGTTGGCGGTCTGGGTTGCCAGCCACTCGATTTCAGGTGTGACCGCAAAGGGGCTGGCTGAGCCACCGGCGCTGACATTGGCTTTGAAACTGTCCTCTTGGCCGCGTCTCTCGTAGCAACCCGCTACCCGGCCACCTATGGTGAAGACTCGCAAGTCCCGGCCATGACTGTTGGAGATAAACTCCTGCAGAATGATGTTGGCATTCTTGTTGGTGGCCTCGATAAGCTGCATCAGATCATCGAACTCACGTGCCTTGTGTGACAGAAACACGCCGCTGCCTTGCGAGCCGGACAGTGTCTTGATCACCACAGGGAAACCCAAATGACGTTCAACCAAGTCAACATCAACCGGGAATTTCACCAGCATGGTCTTGGGCGTTGGCAGATTCTTTTCGGCCAACAGTTGCTGGGAAAACAGCTTGTCCTTAACGGTTTCTATTGCCTTGGAAGAGTTGAGACAATAAACGCCAAGACGTTCCAGGTGGCGGATAATCGCCAAGGCAAAATAGGTGGTACCCGAGCCCATACGGGGAATAATAAAATCGGGCAACTCTACTGGTTGCCCGTTCAGTAAAATACTCTTGTTGTCCTCTCGGGTCACTGTGAGGTCAAACTCATCGGGAGCATAGACCTCAAGTTCGATATTGTCGGCCTTGGCGGCCTCCAACAATCGGTTTATTTCATACAATTCAGGTTTTAGCTGAGTCGCGGTCTCTTTATATAAAATCCAACCACGCATTTAGTCGCAAACCCTAATTTTCATTGGTCATCCTCAAGTTCAGGCTCATCCTGAACATCGTCATCTATCATATCGTCGATATACTCAGCATCGGCCTTTTTCACTAAAGTGGTGCCGACTACTGCGTAGAAAGGCTTCCCAGAAGCCAACTTGACATACTTTACCCAGATCTTTTCCAACAAGCTACCGGGAGCGGAATTTCCGCGGACAACTTCAACAAAATGACTCTCCTCCGGATTTCGGGGGGCTTGGCGTCCCTCCGCCAGAGCCTGCATGGCAACGCCATGTTTTTCGAGTAATTCTGCTTCGTTGTAAGTAAAATCCCCGCTGCGGCGAAAGCCTTTGGGGAAGTTCTTGTCGTCATAGAAACGGCGTTCGCTGACGAAACTCTCATTGGCGGCTTGTTGCACAGATGCACTCTGCAGTGCCGATGGTGAAGGAGTCGTGGTCAACATGGCGATATTCCTTACAAAATGGTTCTTGAGGAGATTTGCAAGCAGAGTATTGGCTAGTATGATTGATTTATAAATCAAAAAAATTTGTCTATGACGATAAAGAATTTTTTATGGACACGGATTTACTCAAGACATTTCTGGAAGTTTCCCATACCCGCCATTTTGGGAAGGCCGCCGAAAACCTCTATCTGACCCGCAGTGCCGTATCTTTCAGGGTTAAGCAGCTGGAGAGTATTCTCGGGGTCGAGCTGTTTGAACGGCAGCGAAATAACATACAACCGACCCCGGCCGGGGTGCGGATGCTGGCGCATGCCGAAGCGGTACTGACCGCCTGGGAGCGGGCCAAACAGGATATCTCCCTGAGTGAACACCAGTCGGTGCAACTGGTTATCGGTGCGGCGCCCAATATCTGGGACGCTTATCTGCAGGGATATATGCAAGGTTTACATCAGGGGCTTGCCGGAGTGGCGCTGCGCACCGAAATTCTGGCACCGGCGGCCATGACCAAACAGTTGATGGACCGAACGCTGGATCTGGCCATTGCCTTTGACCCCCCTAAGCTGGAAGAGTTTGAATTGTTGCAGATAGGAGAGGTGTCGCTGCATCTGGTGAGCACAGAGGCGGCTTCCTCCGTCGATGAACTGACGGACAGGCATTACATCAAGGTCGATTGGGGCACGGCATTCAATATCCAACATGCCAGAGACTATGCCGAGTTACCCATTCCTGTGCTGCATACCGGCTCGGCTCGTATTGCGCTGGACTTTCTGCTCAATAATGGTGGCAGTGCATTTTTGCCGCAAAACATGATTGAACCTTATCTGGCGAAAGGGGAGCTGTTTGTGATTGATGATAAGACACCGCTCAGGCGCAATGTTTACGTAGCCTACTTACCGGGCAACGACCGATTGGAGCAGATACTGCAAGCGGTCAACTACCTCAGAAGTCAGTTCTAAATTTGGCCGGGCATTGAGCGTTTTGCCTTGATGCCCGGTTGCCTTACTACTGAAGCATTCAAAATACCAAAGCGCTTTAGAACACCAAAGGCCAGATAACCACGGCCCAGGTCAGGCCGCATAAACACAGGCTGATAAAGACTGCCGCCGAGGCAATATCTTTGGCCTGGCCGCTCAAGGGGTGAATTTCATCGCCCACTCTGTCGACCACCGCTTCAATGGCCGAATTCAACAGCTCGGTAATAATGACGATAAATACCGTCGCTATCAGCAGTAATTTTTCTGTCTTGGCCACATCCAGATATAACGCCAGCGGGATCATTAACAATGCCAGTACGGCTTCCTGGCGAAAGGCGGCTTCATGTTTCCAGGCTGAGCATAAGCCCTTGATGGAAAAGCCGGTGGCGCGGAAAATGCGTTTCAGTCCGTGATTGTTGGCGGGTTTCATATTCTCTCAATTCTTGATCTGTGGCTATGGCCGGTTGCTGTATAAAGACCCGCTGAACCGTGAAAGGTTCCTGGGCTAATGGGGTTGCAACTTGTCGCTTCCTTTATTGACCTCGCGTTGGTCACTAGTGACTAATTTGACTATTAGTGCAGTGGCGCTGAGGTTTCCAAGGTGCGGCGGCATTATAGCAGCTCATCTTGCCGCTGATATAACAGTTACTGCACCTACCACGGGTGTTTGGCCGTTATTATGCCAAGGCGGAAGGTTTGGCAAAGGGGGAGGACCGTTTCGATAATCGTTACACTAGTTGTCACCATAACCGCCACGACTTTCTATACTCTTTGTAGTTTTGATCTCTGCTATAGGATGTAGCAGGCAATTGGTCGATAGCCAGGGAGGGCTTATGCAATATCCGCAATCTTTACCGACAACAGCATATCTTAAGCGTTTTCCGGCCATGCTGTTACTGCTGCAAACTTTTCTGCTCTCGTTTCCGGCCGCCGAACGAGAATTACCGGCCCCGGAGCTGGCCGGTCGTTGGCAACAACAGAAGGCCGAAATCAAGGATTTTCTTGTCAGTGAAAAACTCGATGGTGTTCGCGCCAGATGGGACGGCAGGCGTTTGCTGAGCCGCTCGGGCAGAGTGATTCCTGCACCAATTTGGTTTGTGAAGGACTTTCCTGCCGTGGCACTCGAAGGAGAGCTTTGGGGCGGCTATCACAGCTTTGATACTGCATCGCTGCTGGCCAGAGGTTTAGGCGAAGCAGACTCCTGGCGCCAGCTGGGTTTTTATCTGTTCGATGCCCCCGGGCTGAAAATGGCTTTTGCCGAACGTTATCAGGCGTTCAAGCAGTATCACCAACTGACCCCTTATCTCTATGTCATCGAGCAGCGGCGTCTGAGCAGCACGCAAGAGTTACATCTGTGGTTACAACAGGTGGTGGCCAAAGGGGGCGAAGGCCTGATGGCGCAACGCATCGATGCCATGTATCTGGCGGGGCGCAGTGATGCCTTGTTAAAACTCAAACCTGTGGAAGATGCCGAGGCGCGAGTACTGGCGATACTTCCGGGAAAGGGCAAGTATCAAGGCATGATGGGCGCCTTGCTGGTGGAAACCGAGGCTGGGGTAAGCTTTCGTCTGGGAACAGGTTTCACCGATGCCGAGAGGGCTTCACCGCCACTTCCCGGAACCTGGGTGACCTTTGCTTTCTCCGGGCTGACCTCGGGCGGCAAGCCTAGGTTTGCCCGCTTCCTTAGGGTAAGATCCGACTATCGACTCAGTTTCCCGGCAGAGGCTATTGAGGCAAAAGTCTCTGCCGCCGACCCGGCTGCGGAACGCAATCCTGCCGAGTCAGCCAATAAGGAACCTTAAGGTGGAATTTCAAAGCGTACCAAGTGTCAGCGAGGGCGAAATCAACCGTATCTTGATGGTTTGTATGGGCAATATCTGCCGCTCACCAAGCGCTGAAGCTGTGGCCCGGGCCAAGGCTCAGGCCATGGGACTGACACTGGAGTTGGATTCTGCCGGTACCATAGGCTATCACGCTGGGGAGTCACCGGACAGGCGCGCCCGCGCCGCAGGTGAGCGGCGCGGGCTGGACTTTTCAGGGATCAAAGCCAGGCAGGTGTGTACGCGGGACTTTGCCCATTTCGATCTTATTCTGGCGGCCGATCGTGAGAATCTTCAGGCCCTACATGAGGCTTGTCCCCAGATTTACAAACACAAGCTGGCCTTGATGCTGGACTTTGCCGATACTCCCATCAGGGAAGTCCCGGATCCTTACTATGGTGGCGACAGCGGATTTGAACAGGTTTTGGATCTGTTGGAGTTGAGTATTGCCGGGCTGTTTGCCAGGATCCAGGCCGCCAGGCCCAGGAGTATCCCGCCGGCGCGGTGAGCGGTTCTGCAAAGGACTAAAGTCATAAAGCTTATGCGGAATTTAGTTGGATAATTGGTTGGATAAGTGACATACAAAACAGGCCACGATTTGTGGCCTGTTTCAATTAAGCTTGCTTCTTGAGGGAAGCTTAACCCTGATGGCGTTTGCCGGAGCGCTTCAGCTTATCGGCTTCTTTCTTTGCCTGCTTGAGGGCTTCTTTCTCCGCCAGCAGCTTGGCCACTTCGACCTCTTCTGCCTGGGCCATTTCTGGCGTTTCCAGGGACAGCTGGCCGATTTTCCCTGAGCGGAACTCATGCAGCAGCAGTTCCGAGGCCTTGTGCAAATCGATATGACCGCCGCTTCTGAGGGCGCCGCGCCTGCGGCCTATCTCTTCGAGCAGTTCGATATCGGTGGCGGGCAGGGAGGTCAGCTTATAACGCTCCATCATCGCCTCCGGGTAGGCATGCAGGAAGTAAGCTGCGGCAAACAGGGCCACATCCTCATATTCCATGGCGGTATCCTTGATGGCACCTGTGACCGCCAGGCGATAACCCGAAGCTTCATTGTCCACCTTGGGCCAAAGGATCCCCGGCGTGTCAGACAGTACTATGCCGTTTTTGAGGTTGATCCTTTGCTGCGCCTTGGTCACCGCAGGTTCATTACCTGTCTTGGCAATCACCCGGCCTGCCAGGGTGTTGATGATGGTAGACTTGCCCACATTGGGGATGCCCATGATCATGGTGCGAATATCCTTGAGCGCACCTTCGCTCACGGGGACCAGTTTGCGGCACAGCTCGGGGATCTTTCTGACCATGGCCGGTTGCAGGGTAGTGATGGCTTGTGCCCGCACTCCTTGTTCCTGCTCCAGGTACTCAATCCAGCGATTGGTTATCTCGGGATCGGCCAGATCAGACTTATTCAGCAACTTGATACAAGGCTTGTCCTGGCGCAGCTTGGCCACCATGGGGTTTTCACTGCTGTAAGGTATTCGGGCGTCCAGCACTTCGATCACCAGATCTATCTGAGGCATCACCTCTTCTATCTCTTTGCGGGCCTTGTGCATGTGTCCCGGATACCATTGAATCGCCATCTATTGCTTATCCTGCTGAAAACTGAAAAAAAGAGCGCTATTGTAGCATTCCGAACTGAAAAAAGCGCCCGCAGGCGCTAGATAACCCCAAGTTCGCGCAGGCGCTCCATCAGGTAGCTGTCGGCGGTATAGCGCTCTGACAGCACTACGTCGGGGCGAGGGTGCAGGAACAGCGGCAGTGAGATCCGCGACTTGCTCATATCGGCACCTTCCGGATTGATCACCCTATGAGTGGTCGATGGGAAGTAACCGGCGGAAGCCTCCTGGAGCATATCGCCTATGTTAATGATAAGGTTGCCAAAATCGCTGGGAACATCCAGCCATTCTCCATCGAGGCTTTTCACCTGTAGCCCGGGCTCGTTGGCGGCGGGCAATACGGTAAGCAGGTTGATATCCTCATGGGCGGCGGCGCGAATGGCGCCCGGGGTCTCATCACCTGTCATTGGCGGATAATGCAGTACCCGCAGTAGCGTCTTGTGGCTATTGGCTATCATTTGCGACAGCGCAGTGCGGTAGTTGGCTGCCACCTCGGCAGGCGAGTGCGCCTCGACCCAGTCCAGAAGCTCGGCGGCCAGCGCATTGGCTTCTTGGTAGTAGGTGAGGATGTTGTCCTGCAATTGCTCAGGAATGCGGCCCCAGGGGTAGACGTGAAAGTACTCTTTGATGTCTTTGACTGTATGGCCTTTGGCGGTTTCTGAAATGCTCGCAGGAAAGAAACCATCCTGGGTTTCCGGCTTGAACATGAAGGCCTGTTTTTCTTCACTGTTGAAGAACTCCTGCCAGTCGCGGTAGATATCCTGCACCAACTGTTGTGAAATAGGGTGGTTGCGCAACACGCCAAAGCCGGTGCTGCGCAGGGATTCTACAAAGCGCTCGGCAGCATCTGCGGCGCGATAGTCTATGGTTTCCAGTTTCATCATCATCTTTCTTGGTTATTTTTATTGACCCGATACTCGTGTCTCTAAGGACATTTTGTTGGCAGTCGGGTGACCCGGGCGCAAGTCTACCTTGATGTCTTTATAGGGGCAACGTAAAGTGATCCAAGTCACTTTTATGGCTCTGTGTAACTAGAGTGAACGGTAACCACTGCAATTCGGGTCTTATGGGTTACGCAGAGCAATCGAGGAGCGTTAAATGAAACCCCTGAACGAGTTTGAGCGTTATGTCATAGAGGAAAAAGGCACAGAGCGCCCTTTCAGTGGAGAGCTGTATCAACACAATGCCAAGGGGCGATATCTGTGCCGTAAATGCGGTGCCCCCTTGTATTTGTCCGAGCATAAATTCAATGCCCATTGTGGTTGGCCCGCCTTTGACGATGAAATCTTTGGTGCCGTCACCCGGATACCCGACGCCGATGGTCGCAGAACAGAAATCGTTTGCAGTCAATGTGGTGGTCATCTGGGACATGTGTTTGAAGGAGAGGGATTAACGGCCAAGAACTTGCGACATTGCGTCAATTCTGTCTCCATGGTCTTTGAGGCCATAGATGATGCCGAGGCTCAGCAGCCGGCAACTGAAAAGCGTTTGGAGACGGCCACCCTGGGCGGTGGCTGTTTCTGGTGCTCAGAGGCGGTATTTTTAAGCTTGGCCGGGGTTACGCAAGTGACTTCCGGCTATGCCGGCGGCGCGGCAAAAGATGCCAACTACAAGGCGGTATGCAGCGGCGCAACCGGCCATGCCGAAGTGGTGCAGATAGTTTTTGACCCCACTGTCATCAGCTATTCCGAGCTGTTGGAAGTGTTCTTTGCCAGTCATGATCCCACCACCTTGAATCGCCAAGGCAACGACGTGGGGCCTCAGTATCGTTCGGTGATTTTCGCGCACTCGGATAAGCAGATTGAGACGGCGTCCTCCATGATTAAGGCGCTGGATGAGGAAGGCGTCTTTAGTGCACCGATAGTGACAGAGTTGACCGCCTTTGATGGTTTCTATCCGGCGGAGAACTATCATAACGACTATTTTGCGCTCCATGGTGAGCAGCCTTATTGTGCCTTGGTGATTAAACCCAAGCTGGATAAGGTGCGACGGCGTTTCAGTGCCAAGCTGAAGTAGAATAAAAAAACGGCAAGCCTCAGCTTGCCGTTTTTCTATGGTCTGGACAGTGTTAATTTACGAGTCTAACTTGTCGTCGGCAATCTTGTATCTGGGATCTTCAATCAGATTGACTTCCACCAGATCGCCGGCCTTGTGCAGCAACTGCTTGCAGTCGTTGGAAAGATGACGAAGATGCAGGCGTTTGCCTTGGTTCACATAGCGCTCGGCCAAGGTGTCTATGGCATCGAGAGCCGAGTGGTCACAGACCCGGGATGACTGGAAGTCGACCACGACATCCTTGGGGTCATTGTTGGCATCAAACAACTCAAGGAACGAAGCCGCCGAGCCGAAAAACAGTGGGCCATTGAGGCGGTAAACTGCCCAACCGTTGGCATCTATACTCTTTTGAGCACTGATCTGTTTGGCATGCTCCCAGGCAAATACCAGCGCAGATACTATCACCCCGACAAATACCGCAATCGCCAGATCGGTAAATACCGTCACCACAGTCACCAGCACAATAACAAAGGCATCGTGCTTGGGCACCTTGCGCATCACTTTAAAGCTGGCCCATTCAAAGGTTCCCAGTACCACCATAAACATGACCCCGACCAAGGCGGCCAGCGGGATCATCTCGATAAAGGCGGCGGCAAACAGAATAAAGCACAGCAAGGTGAGGGCGGCGGTGATCCCGGAAAGACGACCGCGGCCCCCTGAGTTGATGTTAATCATCGACTGACCAATCATGGCGCAGCCACCCATGGCACCGAAAAAGCCACTGGTGACGTTACCCACGCCTTGGCCGACACATTCCTTGTTGCCACGGCCGCGGGTCTGGGTCATCTCATCGACCACAGTCAGGGTCAGTAGAGATTCAATCAGGCCAACCGCTGCCAGGATAACGGCATAGGGCGCTATGATATAAAGGGTTTCCAGGTTGAAGGGTACGGCCGGAATGGCAAAGCTTGGCAGTGTGCCGGCGATAGTTGCCTCAGGATTACTGCTCATATTGCGCAAATAATCAAGCACGTTGCGGGTATCCAGATCCAGGCCCACCACCAGAGCGGTTACTGCCAGTATGGCCACCAGGGATGAAGGCACGGCTGTGGTCAGCTTAGGCAGAAAATGTATGATAGCCATAGTCATGGCTATCAGCGCCAGCATCAGCCAGATATCTGCACCGGGTAACCAGGCCATCTCCTCTTCGCCGACTTTGACCTGAAATTGCCCCAGTTGCGCCAGGAATATTACTATGGCCAGGCCGTTGACGAAGCCTATCATTACAGGATAGGGCACTATGCGAATGAACTTGCCAAGCCGCAGTGCTCCGGCGGTAATTTGAATTATCCCGGCCAGCACTACGGCGGCAAACAGATAGCTGACGCCGTGGGACACCACCAGACTGGTCATGACCACGGCCATCGCGCCGGTGGCGCCTGAGATCATGCCGGGACGGCCGCCGATGAGGGCCGTGATCAGTCCCATGATAAAGGCGGCATAAAGGCCCACCATAGGCTCTACTTTAGCAACGAAGGCAAAGGCTACCGCTTCGGGCACCAGCGCCATAGCAACCGTTAGGCCGGAGAGTATATCCGCCTTGTGACTGCTGGTTTTATGGCGTATCAGTTCAAACATTCAGCTTGGGATCCCATCTTGAGGGTTAAAAACAAAGTTGCGCATACTAGCAAAATTTCTGTTGTGACAGAAGTGTGAAGCAGATCAAAATAAAAAAACCATGCCCGAGGGCATGGTTTTTTCTCAGTAACACTTAGGTTCAGGGACGGGCCATATCTGACTCGGCGCTGTTACCATGGCTCTTGCGTGGCGCGGTTTCGCCATTGGCCTGATACTCACGGCCTTTGGGCACTTCAACGTGAGCACGTTGATCCACCTGTGGCTTGGTTGTATCTGAGCCAACCATAGTGCTGAAGCGACTGACTCTTGGTGTGGCGCTTGCCTGGGTTGTTGCAGGTGTTGCTGCCGGGCTTTCCTTGGCTTCATTGCTTGACTGGCGCGCAGGGCGGCTGATAGCAGCCGGCTTGGCCATAGGGGCAGAGGCGGCGACGCTTGCCGATGCAGTTTCTGCCTTGGGCTTGGATGCAATCTCTTCAGCAGCTTTTGCCTTGGGCGCTTCGCTCGCTTTCTCTGCCGCTTTTGATGGCGCAGCTTCTTTTGCAACTTCAGCTTTTTCAGCTTGGGCTTCAGGCGCTGTCACTGGCTCGGCTTCTGCTGTTTTGGGCTCAGTTTTTACCTCGACTTCGGCGGCTTTTGCATCGGCAACGACTTCTACCTTGGCAGCGACCTCGGCTTGAGGCTTGGTCTCAACCTGAGCTTCGGCTGTTGCTTCAGCTTTGGCTTCAACCTGAGGAGCCGGCTTGGCAACAACTTGAGGTTCAGCTTGCTCTTGAGCTTTGTCGGCAGGCTTTGCTTGCTCAGCGGCGACTTCAACGGCAGCGGCAGGCGCTGATGCCTCGGCGACAACCTCTTCTTTAGCGTTATTTGCTACTTCAGAGGCTGCTTTTTCAGTGCTTGCCTTTTCAGTGCTTTCAGACTCTTCGCCTTCCTGTTCAGTACGGCGGCGACGCTGACCGGCTGCGCGCAGATGACGAGGGCTGCGGCGGCTACGGCGTTGGCCTTCGCGCTTGGGCTTATCGTCTTCTTCAGCACCCTCAATGGCTTCGGCATCACTTTGAACACCATTAGCTTGAACACTGGTTTCAGCGATTTGCTCGGCATTGGCAACAGGGCTGACGTCGGCGCTTGCCTGAATGTCTTGTGACACCTCTGCACCTTGGGCTTTAGTGGCAACCTGAGTTGACTCTTCACCCTTCAGCTCGGCAGCGGTTTCGCTCTTGGCTTCTGACTTGGCTTCAACTTCGGCCTGAACTTCCATTTCCTTGGACTCAGCCTGAGCTGCAGCGGGCTTACGACGGCTGCGACGCGGCTTGTCGGTTTGCTCGGCGTTATCCTTGGCATCGCTTTCTTTGGTGCGAGCTGGCTTGGCCTCGGTTTTTGCCTCAACCTTTACTTCAGGTTTGGCCTGGGCGCTGGCTTTCACTTCGGCGCTGGTTGCCTCTGCTGTATTGTCAACGGTTTCCTGTGCATCGCTGGCCTCAATGCGCACCTTACGACGCAGGTTGCGACGTTGGCGACGCTCACGGGCGGCTTCCTGTTTTGGTTCCTGCTCGCTTTCGTCACGGGCCTTGCTGCGGCTCTTGCGTTCATCCACAGCTTCAGACTTGGGAGCCTTGTCGTTACGGTCACCACGGGTTGGCTTGCCGGTATCGTTTGCCTGACGCTTGTTGCCTTGCTCGTCTTTATCACGGGCAGGGCGCTCATTGGCGGACGATTTACGGTTGCGGCTGCGTGAATCGCGGTTACCGTCTTTGTCATCACCACTCTTGCGACGTCTGTCGTTGCGGTCATTGCGACGGTTACGGCGGTTGTTCTGGCCGCTGCCTTCCTGATTATCTTTAGTGCTCTTTTCCTGCTTCTTGTCGGTTTGTGGCTCGGAAGAGGAGAAGATGGCACTCAGGGCGGCGAAGAAACGGGAAATTATTCCGGGCTTGGCCGCTTCAGTCGCTGCGGCTTTGGCCGCCGGTTTGGCTGTCTGCGGTGCTTCGGCAGTTTCCTGCTTTAGAGGTGTAGCAAAACCACTCAAGGCTGGCTTGGGTGCAGCAGCACGTTCCAGTTTACGTGGTTCATACAGTTTGTTTTCCGGCTCTTCCACACGCTGGTAGCTGACTTCAGAGATCTGGTCGTCCTTGCGATGACGCACCACGCGGTAGTTCGGGGTCATCATGTGTGGATCCGGGATCACATAGACTTCAACATCATGGCGCTGCTCAGTGATGCGTATGGCCTTGCGCTTTTCGTTCAGCAGGTAAGCCGCGACATCCACGGGCACTATGGCCTCAATCTGAGAGGTGTTTTCCTTGATGGCTTCTTCTTCCATCAGGCGCAGAATCGACAGTGCCAGCGACTCGGTACCACGAATGGTGCCCTGGCCGTTACAGCGTGGGCAGATGTGAGCGGCGGACTCTTCCAGAGACGGACGCAGACGCTGACGGGACATTTCCATCAGACCGAAGCGGGAAATACGGCCCAATTGCACACGGGCACGGTCATGGTGAACTGCGTCACGCAGACGGTTTTCCACTTCACGTTGGTGTCTGACCGGAGTCATATCGATGAAGTCGATAACCACCAGGCCGCCCAAGTCGCGCAGACGCAACTGACGGGCAATCTCGTCGGCGGCTTCCAGGTTGGTGTTCAGTGCGGTTTCTTCGATATCGCCGCCCTTGGTGGCTCTGGCGGAGTTGATATCGATAGAGGTCAGTGCTTCGGTGGGATCGATAACGATAGAGCCGCCGGAAGGCAGTCTAACTTCGCGCTGGAATGCGGATTCTATCTGTGACTCAATCTGATAGTGGGTAAAGAGCGGCACTTCAGATGAGTAGGGTTTGACTCTGTCGACAAAATCAGGACGTACCAGGGAGATATGCTGTTTGGCATCGGCATAAATTTGTGGGTGGTCGATTAGAATTTCGCCTACATCACGGCGCAGGTAATCACGGATGGCGCGAACGATAACATTGCTTTCCTGATGAATAAGGAAAGGAGCAGGGCGACTCTCGGCCGCTTCCTGAATCGCTGTCCAATGGTGCAGCAATACCTTCAAGTCCCACTGCAGATCGGCGGCAGCCTTGCCAACACCTGCGGTGCGGACAATCAGCCCCATGCCGTTGGGCACTTCCAGGTTTTCCATGGCCTCTTTCAGCTCAGTGCGCTCATCACCTTCAATCCGACGGGAGATACCACCGGCGCGAGGGTTGTTGGGCATGAGTACCAGGTAAGAGCCGGCCAGACTGATAAAGGTGGTCAGGGCGGCGCCCTTGTTACCACGTTCTTCTTTATCTATCTGAACTATGACTTCCTGGCCTTCACTGACCACTTCTTTAATGCTGGGACGACCCTGGAAGGAGTAACCTTTGGGGAAGTACTCGCGGGCGATCTCTTTCAGTGGCAGAAAGCCATGGCGTTCGGCACCATAGTCAACAAAAGCCGCTTCCAGAGAGGGTTCTACGCGGGTGATTTTACCTTTATAAATATTGGCTTTTTTCTGCTCATGGCCTGGGCTTTCGATATCCAGATCATAGAGTTGTTGCCCATCAACCAGGGCAACGCGCAACTCCTCGGATTGAGTCGCATTGATTAACATCCGTTTCATGATGACGTCATTCTTCTTAATAAGAGGTCATCAAACGTACTGGTCGCTGCATTACGGGCCTGGTCTCATTCGGGCGACGCCTCTCGGCGTTCCTCCAGGCTGGGAGGTGCGCATTGCTGTTAGACGCATTCGCTGCGTGTCGCATCCTATTTATGGCTTATTTTTCAATGATTACAAAAACAAGGAATTCGTTGTAAAACATCAACCAACCCCATAAATTCTTCAATAATAATCCGGTAATGCCGAAGTCGAGCCTTGTCGTTTGATGACGAGTTAACATTAACTTTCGAAAACAGCATAGTGGCGGCTTGAAAGTGGTCTGAATTTCGTAATTCCATCCAGGTTTAACCGTAAAAACAATTTTTTCAGTAGTGTTCTTTTATGTACGGTTTGCAAATCAACTATTTGCGACCTCGGAGGTCAGACATCGCTCAAGCGCTTTCCACTGTTCGAACCGTTCGTAGATTGAGCAATGGCTCATCAATACGCAGGGTTCGCCGCTGAAATATAGCTGAATTCAAAAAAATCGGCAATCAAAAGCCTCAACATGTTGTACAATAGCGCGCCCCGAACCGCAACATAAGTGTTATGAATACCGAGACGCCATCACCCAATCAGCAAGTTCGCCTGGTGACCATTGACGAAGACAATGTTGGCCAGCGCATTGACAATTTTCTGCTCAGCAAGCTCAAGGGCGTGCCCAAGAGCATGATCTATCGCATAGTGCGCAAGGGCGAAGTCAGGGTCAACAAGAAACGGATAAAGCCTGAATACAAGTTGGCCGAAGGGGACCAGGTACGCATTCCGCCGGTTCGGGTCAGTGAAGAAAACTACCGCACGGCGCCTTCCGCCAACCTGGAGCGGGTATCGCGCCTAGAGGACAGAATTCTTTTTGAAGACAAGCATATTCTGGTACTGAACAAACCGGCCGGCATCGCCGTACACGGTGGCAGTGGTGTGGATTACGGCGTGATTGAAGCGCTGAGATCCCTGCGACCGCAACAAAAGTTTCTCGAGTTGGTGCACCGTCTGGATAAAGACACCTCCGGAGTGCTTTTGGTTGCCAAGAAGCGCAGCGCGCTAAAGCACTTGCATGACCAGCTCAGGCACAAGCAGATGCAAAAAGACTATCAGGCGCTGGTTCGTGGTGAGTGGCAAAAGCACGACAAGGTGGTTAAGGCGCCATTGCTGAAGCTGACGCTCAAATCGGGTGAACGCATTGTGCGGGTAAATACCGAAGGCAAGGCCTCGGAAACCCGCTTCAAAATTTTGCAGCGTTATGACGGTGCCACACTGGTGCAGGCCAGCCCGGTTACCGGTCGTACTCATCAGATCCGGGTACACTGCCAGTATGCCGGTCATCCTATTGCCTGTGACGAAAAGTACAGTGAGCAAAAGTTTGATGACAGTATGCGGGCACTCGGGTTGAATCGCTTGTTTCTGCATGCGGCGCAACTTAAGTTCACTCACCCTGACACAGAGACTGAAATGACAGTGCAGGCTCCTTTGGATCCTGAGTTACTTGAGTTGTTGGATAAACTTACTCGGGTATAGCAAAGAATAAGGAAACAGGCCATGAAGGCATACGAGCTGCTGATATTCGATTGGGACGGCACCCTGATGGACTCAATAGGCAAGATTGTCCGCTGTATGGAAAATACGGCAAGGGTAATGGCCTTGCCTATACCCTCGGAGCAGGCAGTACGTGACATTATTGGCCTATCTATGACAGAGGCCTTGCAATGCCTCTATCCAGCGGGAAGTGTTGGCGAATATCAGGCGCTCAGAGAGGAATATAAGCAGCAGTTCCTGCTGCTTGATACCACGCCTAGCCCACTTTTCAGTGAAACTCCGGCACTGCTGTCACAGCTGCGCAGTGAGAAGTATCTGCTGGCAGTGGCGACAGGTAAGGCAAGGGCAGGTCTTGAACGTGTACTGGGGGAAACTGGGCTTGGAGAGTTTTTTCATGCCAGTCGCAGCGCCGATGAGGCGAGAAGTAAACCACACCCGGATATGCTGCAGCAGCTATTGGCTGAATTAAAGATAGCGCCTGAGAGAGCTTTGATGGTGGGTGATTCGGTACACGATCTCAATATGGCTGCCAGTGCCGGTATGGATGTCATAGGGGTCAGTTATGGCGCCCATAGTCGCGAACGCTTACATGAAGCAGCGCCCAAAGCTATTATCGACACGCCATTGGGGCTTTTACATCACTTATGATGCTTACGGGAATACGGTCCCTAGTGCACAGTGAAAAGGCCTGCAGATGCAGGCCTTTTACTTTCCGTATTCTGCTAAGGAAGGTGCGAATAAGTCCTCGTGGCACTCTGGCTTGCACAACAATTGGCGTTCAAGGCATCTGACTGAAGGCATGCCGGGGCCTGTCGAAGTCGGATAACGCAGAAAGCCGGTTGCTGTGAAAGCCCCGAAGGGCGTGGCTTACAAGCCTGCCTGCTGTGTTGCGCTTCTTGCAAAGGACTAGGGCCATTTGCTGCGAACCACGCCTTGCATCCAGGCCTGTAAGCCGACGCAGAGCACACATGGGACTTGTTCGTACCTTCCCTAAATAAAGTGAAGTGCAAGTTCAGGAATTGGCGGTTTTCAACTCCTGGCCCAATTGGGGACTCAGGTTATTCGCGTTTGGGGGCTCTGCGCTCAAGTTCTCTTTGCTCAGGTTCTTTGTGCTCAAGTCCTTTGCACCAAGGCTCCCGCTATTAAGATCCAATGGCTCAGTGCCCAGGCTGGACAAGGCCAGCGCCGACAGACGGGTGATGTCGTGGGACGAGACTATGACGCCGCAAATTTCGCCGGCATCATTGATGCAGGGTGAGTGTCGTACACTCATCAGCAACGGCGCGGCCAGATGCGGTGGATGCAACCACTGATTGGCTTCCGGCGTTTCGCCGTTAAAGGCCCGCTCAAGTAGCGGCCTGATCTTCTTCTCAAACGCGCTTACACCGTGCAGTTCAGCAATATGCTTACCTATGATCTCCTCTTGAACGCGGTTGAAAAGCTGCTCATACCCTTTGGAGACCATACGGTAACAGTAATCGGTACCGATAAATGCCAACAGATGATCTGTGGTGGCTATCATCTGCTTGTGCATGGCGAGCTCGCGACTGACCAACATTCTGTGATATTCGAGACCGATACGCTGGGCCAAGATCCGGAAAAACTCTTTTGACTTGGCGCTTTCGGCCTGGGGGAGGGTGTCGAGTACAAAAATATGGCCGACCGGTTTGCCATCACTGCCGAGGATCAACTCGGCCTGATAACTCTGGGCGCCTATCTCGCGGATCATGGCAAAATGGGGAAATCGTTTCTGCAGATCACGGGCGTGGAGTATGTGAGTGCTGGTTTCCTGTTGTTGATAGAGGGACTCACAGGGAGAGCCGGCCAATTCAAACTCAAAAGCAGGCAGAGACTGTTTGTTGTCACAAAAGGCGATGATCTCACCTTGGGAATCGTTTTTGAGTCGGCCAAAGCCGGCCCAGCGACATTGGGTCACCAAGGCGAGTGCGCGCAGTGCCCGTTGAAAAAAGCGTTTATCTGTGCAGGGAGCAGCCAGTAGAGCCAAGGCTTCTTCGGTATCTGTCATCTTTTCACTCTACAAGGGATCATCAAAAGAGATATGTTGATTAATTGTTATTAGTGTAGAGCGAAAGCCGCGCTGACGCACTTCAATTTACCTTGTTGTGATAAGATTCAGACCCATCCGACACCCGTATCATCTTGCATCACAGTGCCACATGTGCCTTGGCAAGTCTGTAGGAGGGAATAGGTACAGGTAAGAGGCAGCGCCTGAGTCTTCAGCTTACTGGCGCCGCAGCATCTCCCAATACTTTTATACCCTGACGGGAGAGCATTTCGGTGAGCAGGATTAAGGGTAAACCTATTAGTGTGTTGGGATCCCGTCCTTCAAGGGCCCGAAACAGGGCGATGCCCAAGCCTTCACACTTAAAGCTGCCGGCACACCAGAGCGGTTGCTCGCGGCGAACATAGTCGGCGATTTCATCTTGGCTCAGGTTTCTGAAATGCACAGTGAAAGGTTCGACTTCCACCTGAGTTTGGCCGCTGCGGCTGTCAAAGAGCGCCAGCCCGGTATAAAAGGTGATGCTTTTCCCCGAGGCTGCCTGTAATTGTTTGCAGGCTTTCTCTTCAGTCAGTGGCTTGCCGACGATTTGACCATCAATCACAGCGACCTGATCAGAACCTATCACCAGTGCGTTGCTTAGCCGCTTTGCCCCGGCCTGCGCTTTGGCTGCCGCCAGACGCTTGACCAAATCAAAGGCGGTTTCTTCAGGCA
Organism: Shewanella sp. YQ_9; assembly: GCF_043103185.1. Taxonomy (NCBI): domain Bacteria; kingdom Pseudomonadati; phylum Pseudomonadota; class Gammaproteobacteria; order Alteromonadales; family Shewanellaceae; genus Shewanella; species Shewanella sp. YQ_9. The sequence goes on along the minus strand of NZ_JBICJO010000079.1, from coordinate 53,150 downwards.
GGGGCGTTTCATCCACTTCGGGAGCTACACACTCAAACGCCAAATCCAATTTTGCCAATAGTGCCTTTCGATAGCTGGAGGTTGAGGCTAAAATCAACTGAGGTTCTGTGGGTGATACCGCAGCCTGGGTGCTGTCATCTTGGTGGGTCATATCTTGGGTTCCAAAGCGATGTGGGAGCCGGATATTGTCGCCAAATTTGCCAATGCCTGGCAAGAGTGGCTTGGGGATGAGATGACTGGCTTTATTTTGCGCGGCAACGGCTTGTGAAGAGCCCTGTGCTTGGGTAGAATTCTGCGTCCGTCAATTTCGAACCCGTTGGAACAGGCCTATGATGGCTGGGAGCGCACAGGTTTTGTTTCCTTTGCGAGCCTCATCATCATTTTTCCTTTGACTCCGGCGGTTTCAAACTATAATATGCGCGCCTTATGCAAACAGTAAAGATACCGGTTTCAATTGATCCCATTCGTGCTGCGACCAGCCGCCTTAGCTATCAAGGTGTTGTTCCTGGTACGCAACTGAAGCGATTGAATGAATTATGTGCCGGCGACTGTTCCGATGTGACAGTGTCAATTGAGTGTGGTGTGGATTTACAGGGGATAGTCTACCTGAAAGGGAAGGCTGTGACGGAGCTCACTCTGCTATGTCAACGCTGCATGACACTATTTACCACAGAGGTTACGGTCGAGTTTAGTTTCAGTCCTTGCCGGAATGAAGCTGAAATCGATGAGCTCCCGGATGCGTATGACCCTATTGAGTGTAATGAAATTGGCGAAGTTCGTCTGCATCAATTGATTGAAGATGAATTGATACTGGCTATGCCCTTGATACCTACCCATGACGTAGATGAATGTCATACAGGTTCCAAGGATGTGGCTATAGGCGAGATTGAAGCCGCTCAAGAGGAGCGTCCAAATCCGTTTGCAGTGTTAGAAAAACTGAAGAGCAAGTAATCCAGGAGACAGATCAATGGCTGTACAACAGAATAAAAAATCTCGTTCAAAGCGCGGTATGCGCCGTTCACACGATGCACTGAGCACTGCTCAGCTGTCTGTAGACGCTACCAGCGGTGAACTGCATCGTCGTCACAATGTGACTGCTGACGGTTTCTACCGTGGCAAAAAGGTAATCAACAAGTAAGTTGTTGATTGTCTTATGACGAGTCTGACGCTTGCGTTAGATGCGATGGGTGGCGACCATGGCCCCCACGTGACTGTGCCTGCAGCCCTGCAGGCACTTAAATTATATCCAGATCTCAGGTTTATTCTGGTTGGTGACCAAGACCAGATACAGCCATACCTCGCCCAATCCGGGCAAGACATTACAGATAGAATAGAACTCAGGCATACCACTGAAGTGGTCAGTATGTCCGACAGGCCAGTGCATGCTTTGCGTTGCCGGCGTGACAGCTCAATGCGTCAGGCGCTGGATGCGGTGCATAGAGGCGAGGCCCAGGCGTGTGTCAGTGCGGGAAATACCGGCGCGCTGATGGCGATGGCCAAGGTGGTACTAAAGACGCTGCCTGGCATAGACAGACCCGCTTTGGTCAGTTGTCTTCCCACTATCAATCATAAGCCAGTCTATCTGCTGGATCTCGGGGCTAATGTTTCCTGTGATTCAGATACTCTGTTCCAGTTTTCCGTCATGGGTTCAGTACTCTGCGAAGCCGTGACCAAACAACCCAGACCCAAGGTTGCGCTGCTCAATGTCGGTAGCGAAGAGATCAAAGGCAACGACCAGGTGCAGCAGGCGGCCCAGTTGTTGCAACATACTCCTCAAATCAATTATCAAGGTTTTATCGAAGGGGATGAGATTTACCGAGGCAAAGTCGATGTGATTGTCTGCGACGGTTTTGTCGGTAATATTACCCTGAAAACTTCAGAAGGCATTGCCAGACTGTTGATCCATCAGCTTAAGGAAGGGCTGACCCGAGGCTTTTTTGTACGCATGTTGGCCAAATTATTGGCTCCCAGTATTCAAAGCGTGCTTAAACAGATGAACCCCGACCACTATAACGGAGCAAGTCTGATAGGATTGCGCGGAATAGTCGTCAAGAGCCATGGGAATGCGGATGAAACTGCCTATTTACAAGCGATTAGCTTGGCAGTCACTGAAGCAAGACGTCGACTCCCTGAGATGATCAAGCAGCGTCTCGAGTCGATACTTTTAGATATAAACAGCTGATTTCTCCTTATGCATACAAAAATTCTTGGAACTGGCAGTTATCTGCCGGCGCAGGTGCGTAGCAATCAGGATCTGGAAAAAATGGTGGAAACCAGTGACCAGTGGATTGTTGAGCGCACGGGTATTTCTGAGCGTCGGATCGCTGATGCCAGTGAAACGGTTGCCACTATGGGTTATCAGGCGGCGCTGCAGGCCATTGAAATGGCAGGCATCGAAGCCGGTGAACTCGATATGATTATCTGCGGCACCACAAGTGCGGCAAACGCTTTTCCGGCAGCCGCTTGTGAAGTGCAGGCCATGTTGGGGGTTCATACCATTCCGGCATTTGATGTCGCAGCCGCTTGTTCCGGCTTTGTCTATGCGCTGTCGGTTGCCGATCAGTTCGTGAAAACCGGTGCGGCCAAGAAAGTGCTGGTAATAGGCGCCGATGTGCTTTCCAGACTCTGTGAGCCGGAAGACAGAACCACCATTATTCTCTTTGGTGATGGTGCCGGTGCCGCCGTGGTGGGCGCCAGTGAAGAGCCGGGGATCATCTCTACCCATATCTATGCCGATGGCCGTCAGGGCGATCTGCTCAAATGTGCCTTTCCACCCAGAGCCGGAGAAACCTCCGAAGCCGTGGGCTTTATGACCATGAAGGGTAACGATGTCTTCAAGGTCGCCGTGACTCAGTTGTCCCATGTGGTGACAGAAACCCTGAGATTGAATAACGTCGACAAGTCAGAAATAGATTGGCTGGTGCCACATCAGGCCAATTTCCGCATTATTAATGCTACAGCCAAGAAATTGGACATGAGTCTTGATAAAGTGGTGCTGACGCTGGCCAAACATGGCAATACTTCAGCTGCCTCAGTGCCGATTGCACTGGACGAAGCGGTGCGCGATGGCCGCATCAAGCGCGGGCAACTCTTGCTGCTTGAAGCCTTCGGTGCCGGTTTTGCCTGGGGTAGCGCCTTGGTTCGCTTCTGATATTCAGTGCCTGCTTTCTTCGCGTAAGTGAGCGGGACGTCTCAATGCATACAAGTTGATCTGCCGGGCAGATCAGTGGACTCGGGCAGCGGCATCAGCTTTGCTGCCTGCAATCATAGGTAAATGAATATGGAAAACTTCGCTTTCGTGTTCCCGGGACAAGGTTCTCAGGCTGTTGGCATGCTTGCCGATCTTGCCGAAGGCTATCCGGTCGTGACCGAGACTTTTCGTGAAGCCAGTGAAGTACTGGGTTACGACTTGTGGCAACTGGTGCAGCAGGGACCGGCCGAAACTCTTAACGAGACTGACAAGACCCAGCCTGCCTTGCTGAGCGCCAGTGTCGCCCTGTATCGCGCCTGGCAAGCGGCCGGCAAATCCGCGCCCAGCATGATGGCAGGCCACAGTTTGGGTGAATACTCGGCGCTGGTGTGTGCCGGGGTGCTCAAGTTTACCGATGCAGTTAAGTTGGTTGAACTGCGTGGTCAATTGATGCAGCAAGCGGTTCCTGCCGGAACCGGCGCCATGTTTGCCATCATAGGCCTGGATAACGACGCCATTGCCAAGGCCTGTGAAGACAGCGCCGAAGGCGCTGTGGTTAGCCCGGTTAACTACAATAGCCCAGGCCAGGTCGTGATTGCCGGTGAAAAAGCCGCGGTTGAGCGCGCCGCCGCAGCCTGTAAGGCAGCAGGCGCCAAAATGGCGGTTGCCTTGCCTGTGAGCGTGCCTTCCCATTGCGCTTTGATGAAGCCTGCCGCCGATAAACTGGCCAGTGCACTGGGTAACATCGAATTTAGCCAGCCGCAAATTCCCGTGATTAACAATGCGGATGTCGCCCAGCCACAAGCTGCCGCTGATATCCGTGATGCTTTGGTACGTCAGCTTTACAGCCCGGTGCGCTGGACTGAAACCGTTGAAGCCATGGCGGCCATGGGGGTCACTGAGCTCTATGAAGTGGGTCCGGGTAAAGTCTTGACCGGGCTTTGCAAGCGCATTAATAAATCCCTTACTGCCAAGGCAGTCAACGATGCCGCTTCTCTGGCTGCATTGATCGAATAAGGAGCTTTTCATGAGCGTAACATTAGACTTAAGCGGCAAGATTGCCCTGGTTACCGGCGCCAGTCGTGGCATTGGCAAGTCGATTGCCACTACTCTGGCCGAGGCCGGTGCCACAGTATTTGGTACCGCAACCAGTGAGCGCGGCGCTGAAGCCATCTCGGCTTATCTGGGCGATAAGGGCCATGGTTTGGTGCTGAATGTCACAGATCCACAATCTGTTGAAAATTTATTTGCCTCGATCAAAGAAAAAGCCGGTGATGTTGATATTCTGGTAAACAATGCTGGCATCACCCGTGACAATTTATTGATGCTGATGAAAGAGGATGAGTGGCAGGATATCCTGGACACCAACCTGACATCTCTTTTCAGGTTATCCAAGCCAGTGATGCGCTCAATGATGAAGAAACGTCATGGTCGTATCATCAATATCGGCTCTGTGGTAGGTACCATGGGCAATGCGGGCCAAGTGAACTACTCTGCGGCCAAAGCGGGTTTGATCGGATTTACAAAATCTCTCGCCAGAGAGGTTGCATCTCGTCAAATTACAGTTAATGCTATTGCTCCTGGTTTTATCCAGACAGATATGACGGATGAGCTGACAGAAGATCAGCAACAGGCCATCATGTCCCAGGTTCCAATGAGACGCTTGGGTCAGGCACAGGAAATTGCCAACGCCGTGCTCTTTTTGGCCTCGGATGCCGCCGCTTACATCACAGGGGAAACCTTGCATGTAAATGGCGGGATGTATATGGTTTAAGGGCGAATGGCAGGGATACTGTCGCAATTGGGTGGTGATCTGCAGCAATTGAGGGCCTAAAATCGTGGTTAGACCACGAATTCTAGGCTTGCAATGTTGGTCAAATCTAATAAACTACTCGCAATCTTACGCAAGTGCGTAATTTGAATAGGAAAGAAAACTAATGAGCAACATCGAAGAACGTGTAAAGAAAATCATCGTAGAGCAACTGGGCGTTAAAGAAGAAGACGTTAAGCCAGCAGCTTCTTTCGTAGACGATCTGGGTGCAGATTCTCTGGACACTGTTGAGTTGGTTATGGCTCTGGAAGAAGAGTTTGATACCGAGATCCCTGATGAGGAAGCTGAGAAAATCACTACCGTTCAGGCAGCGATCGATTACGTTTCCAAGAATCAGTAATCCAGAATTCCAGAAAACAGGCGGCATAATTGCCGCCTGTTTTTGTTTTCGCCCCGTCAGTTTCTGGTTGTACCAGTATCAGCCGATGCATTATCGTGTCTTGTGACCATTCGGCTGCTGGCCGGCGGCAATGGTAGGCTGCAACAGCCTGGCCTATCATGGTAACTCACCCGTTAATCTAAGGTGGACACAGTGACTAAACGTCGAGTCGTTATCACTGGCCTGGGTCTGGTGACCCCGGTCGGCAACACAGTGGACAGCACCTGGCAAGCCTTGCTGGCAGGTCAGAGCGGTATCGCGCCTATCACCAAGTTTGATGCCAGCGAATTCAGCACCCGTTTTTCAGGCTCAGTCAAAGATTTTGACGTAGAGCAGTACCTGTCTCGTAAAGACGCCCGCAAGATGGACCTCTTTATTCAGTACGGTATGGCTGCCGGCATTCAGGCCATGCGTGATTCCGGATTGGAGATGGATAAAGAAGATCCGACCCGAGTTGGAACCGCTATCGGCGCCGGTATGGGCGGCATGTGGTTGATTGAGCAAAACCACAGCGCCTTAATGGCCGGTGGCCCACGTAAAATTTCCCCTTTCTTTGTGCCCAGCACCATCATCAATATGATTGCCGGTCATCTGTCCATCATGTACGGCATGACCGGCCCTAACTTTGCGGTGACAACTGCCTGTACCACCGGGGTTCACAATATAGGTTTCGCAGCCCGTACCATAGCTTATGGCGATGCCGATGTGATGGTTGCCGGTGGCGCTGAAGATGTGACTTGTCCTCTGGGCGTGGGGGGCTTTGCCGCGGCCAAGGCCTTGTCTACCCGTAATGATGACCCTCAGGCGGCCAGCCGCCCATGGGATAAAGACAGAGACGGTTTTGTTATCGGCGACGGCGCCGGGGTGTTGGTGCTGGAAGAGTATGAGCGCGCCAAGGCTCGCGGTGCCAAGATTTATGCCGAGCTGGTCGGTTTCGGTATGAGCGGCGATGCCTTCCATATGACTTCACCGCCAGCCGATGGCGCCGGCGCTGCGGCAGCCATGAAAAATGCACTGAGAGATGCAAGCTTGGCACCCGAAAGCATAGATTATATCAACGCTCACGGTACTTCTACGCCGGCAGGCGATAAGGCCGAAGCGGCGGCAGTGAAGTCCATCTTTGGCGATCATGCCTATAAGCTGATGGTGAGCTCCACCAAGTCAATGACGGGTCATTTGCTCGGGGCTGCCGGTGCAGTGGAAACCATTTTCTCTGTATTGGCCCTTAAAGATCAGGTAGTTCCGCCTACCATCAACCTGGACAATCCGGACGAAGGTTGCGATCTGGACTTTGTTGCCCATACCGCACGTCAGACCAAAGTAGAGCATGTGCTATGTAACTCTTTCGGGTTCGGTGGCACCAATGGCTCTTTGTTGCTGAAGCGAGTTTAAGATACAACCTCTTGAAAAAGCGCCAGATGGCGCTTTTTTTATCTTTAAAATCAGTTAGTCATATTCTCAAGCTAAACCCAGAATTAACCTTTGTTCATCTCTATTGGCATTCCCTGAATATAGCGCCAGAATCCCGCCAAATGATTCTGGAGTTTTCACTATGCTCAATCCTGCAATGTTTCCTGTTATGGCCGTAGTCGGAGCGATTGCTGCCAATTTAACCGAGTTGGTGCGGGGCGAAAACAGCCGCTGGCAACCGGCGATGGAAATTGGTGTTCGCACTTTTAGTTTGGCCATAGCTGCCTATACAGTGCTCTGGTTTGCCTTGCTGACAGCAGCGGTTTATGCCGGCGGCGATGCCGATGTGATAGCCGGGGTAGAGGTGCTTGGCATCTTCCTGCTGGCGATGGGCATTTACTCGCTGTTTCATCTGTCCCGTTTTATCGGCAGCAAATTGCAGCTTTGGATCTATCGGCTGGCCTTACCTCTGGTGATTGGCGGAAGTTTCCTGGTATGTAAGTTTGGGTGATTGCGAAATTTTCGCGTACACTCTCAGCCAGGTGCGGTCAGCAGATCGCCAAGCCTGATGAGAGGATCCCATGGCAGGAACAGAGAGACAGATAACCCTGAGGTTTTTAGCCGAGCCCGCTGACGTCAACTTTGGCGGCAAGGTACACGGCGGCGCAGTAATGAAGTGGATTGACTTGGCGGCCTATGCCTGTGCGGCCGGTTGGAGCGGTAAATACTGCATCACGGTTTATGCCGGTGGGATCAGATTTGTCAAACCTATTCATGTGGGCAATATAGTGGAGGTGAGCGCCAAGGTGATCTATACCGGCAGCACCTCCATGCACATAGGTTTGGACGTAAAGGCCGGCGATCCCAAGGATTCCGAGCGCCATCTGACCACTCACTGTATTGTCATCATGGTGGCGGTAGACGATGAAGGTAAACCTACGCCTGTACCTGAATGGCAGCCGACATCGGCAAGAGACATAGAGCTCAGGGATTCGGCAATCAAGTTGATGGAGATGCGCAAGAAAATCGGCGCGGAAATGGAAGCGCACGTTCATCCTTAAGTGTTGATTTCAAGAGCCACATTCGTGGCTCTTTTCTGTATGCGGGATGCTGAGTTTGCCCGTATCAACTTCTCCTTTACGCTGCCCCATGGCAAAATGCGGCTTAAACATCGGCTCGAATTGTCACTCTCGGCTTTGGTTTAAACTAAGAATTTTGCTTTAAACCAAAACCTTGGCTTTACGCCAAAGGTTTTGAAGCATGGTCGGCAATCGGGCCAGCCTGTTCCCGCACTTAAAACAATCAAGGAAATATCATGGCGAATGTCGCATTTCTCGGTCTAGGTGTTATGGGGTATCCCATGGCTGGGCATCTGCAAAAACAGGGGCACCAGGTCACTGTTTACAACCGTACTTTCTCCAAGGCTGAAGCCTGGGCGGCAGAGTTTGGTGGGCGCTGCTGCGCGACTCCGGCCCAAGCCGCCGAGGGACAGGATATTGTCTTTGCCTGTGTCGGCAATGATGATGACTTACGCCAGGTCGTACTGGGTGAAGAGGGCGCAGTACATGGTATGGCTCCGGGAAGTATCTTTGTCGATCACACCACTGCCTCATGCGACGTGGCGCGGGAGTTGGCCGCTTTGCTGGCCGAGAAGGACATCGCTTTTATGGATGCGCCGGTTTCCGGTGGTCAGGCCGGTGCCGAGAATGGGGTATTGACCATTATGGCCGGCGGCTCTGAGGCGGTATTTGCACGGGTAAAACCTGTGATGGCTGCCTATGCCCGCTGCGCCGAACTATTGGGAGATGTTGGCGCCGGGCAGTTGACCAAGATGGTCAATCAAATCTGCATTGCCGGGGTGGTACAAGGTTTGGCCGAAGCCATGCATTTTGCCAAGAGCGCCGGGCTCGATGGCGAGAAGGTGGTTGAGGTGATCAGCAAAGGCGCGGCCCAGAGCTGGCAAATGGAAAATCGTCACAAGACCATGTTGAAGGGTGAGTATGATTTTGGATTTGCGGTGGACTGGATGCGCAAAGACTTAGGCATAGCACTCAATGAAGCCAGACGCAATGGCTCGCATTTGCCGCTGACTGCCATGGTTGATCAGTTCTACGCAGAAGTGCAGGCCATGGGTGGTAACCGCTGGGATACTTCCAGTCTGATGGCTCGCCAGGAGAAGTGCCGTAATAAGTAAGGCCAGCGATTGGAGATAACAAAAGGACAGCTTCAGCTGTCCTTTTTGGGTTTTGAGTCTGCTATCAGTTGGGCTCGGGGCTGACCACTATATGTTCCAGCTCTACAGGCGCCACAGCGTGCAGGGCGTCCATGCTGGCTCCCACCAGAGAGATTTTGCCATCGGCCGATTCCAGCAGCAGTGCCCGTTTGATTTCACTGAAGCTGCGGTTATGGCGCAGCAGGGTCGACAGTGCCATCTGCATTGGCATCATGGATGGGTTAAAGGCGGCGTTCTCGGCGTAACGGCCACAGAAGGTGGCGCCATCAGCCGTTTCCAGTACTACCGCACAATGACTCTTGCTGTACGGGGCATAGCTGAGGCTGGCGTGATCCAGCGCCTCAATCACCATAGGATCGGAGCTCTCAAGCGCCAGGTTTACCTGTTGTTTACTCAGCAAAGGCGTGGTGACATTGAGATCTTTGGGGCCAAAAGCGTAGGGCAGGTAATGACTCAAAGGCGCTGTAGGCTGCTTGGGCAGGTGAATACGGATCTCTTGCCCGGCCACTAACTCATTCATAAACTGACGGCAGTGGCCGCAGGGACTCTCGTTGACTATGATATCGACTACCTGGCTTTCACCGCTCAGCCAGGCATGACTGATGGCGCTTTGCTCGGCGTGAACCGAGTGGCACAAGGCTTCACCCGGCAGTTCGATATTGGCGCCCATATAGATATCACCGCTCTTGCCTTTGGCGATGGCGCCGACATAGAACTCACTGATTGGCGGATTGGCCAGTGCCGCAGCAATAGGCAAGAGCGCCAGCAGTAACTCATCATCACCAAGGCCGCTGGCCTTGGCCAACTCACTCAGCTGCTGTGCATCCAGATGACCGGCGAACTCATCGTTGAGCAGTGGCACCAATTGCTCGGCAAGTGCTTTGGGCAACTGGTTCAGGCTGTTTACAAATCTGTCTTGCATTGGCCATTCCTTGTTAAATGTTAAGCTAATGGTTATCCAGTTTAGTCAGGAAGTTACAGTGGAAACGGGACTGGCTTCGCAAAATTCCGTTAAAGCGCCTGTAAGTATTGCACCAGAGCCTTGAGAAGTCGCTGGTGACTTTCATTTTCGGCAGTTTCTTCCAACAGATTTTCCAAGCGAATGACATAATCCGGATCGTTGAGCCTTTGCTGACAGAACTCATGCCAGCGCAGTGTTTCTTTGTCCGTCAGTGTCGAAGGATAGTTGCGGGCACGATAACGAAACAGCATCTCCTTGAGTCTGGGGTCGTCAAAGCTGAGATCCAGCGCCGCCAGATTATCGGGGGCGGTATGGCGGATCATTTCCATCTTGGCCTTATCTGCCGGAGAGAAAAAACCTCCGCTGTAGAGCATAAGATCCGGATCTGTACTCTGGTTGTCCCTTGGGGTATCAAACAGACTTGCCAGCTTGGCGCGGATCTGCGGATGCTGGCGCAGGCGCTTGTATTGCTCGCGGGCAAAGGCCTTGTCAAATCCAATCCGCTCGGCGGCTTCATCGGTCAGTGTCTTGGCGGTGGCAATAAAGGGGCACTTATTGATATGCACCTGTTTGACAGGTATGGGTAATTCATCTTCTGCCAATTCGCTTCTTGGTGTATAGAGGCGCTCGCGAATGCTGTCTACATCCAATTCAATCAGCGGGCTGATATCCATATGCAGGTTAACGCAGACAATGGCATTCTTGTTCTCCGGATGATGGGCCACAGGGGCAATGAGAGTGGCACAGCCCTGAGTCGCCGGGATCTTGGAGCTGATATGCACCAAGGGTTGCATATTGAGTACATCGATTTGCTCAGAGACTGCCTGCTTGCGTCTGAGTTTGAAATAGTAGTCAAACAGTCTTGGTTGTTGCTCTTTTATCAGTTTGGCCAAGGCTATGGTGGCGTAAACATCTGACATGGCATCGTGAGCCTTTTCATGGCCGAGTCCGTTGGCCTGGGTCAGATGTTCGAGCTTGAAACTGGGAGAGCCGTCCTCTTTGGTTGGCCAGTTGATCCCGTCCGGGCGCAGGGCATAGCAGGCCCGAACCAGATCGATAATGTCCCAGCGGGAATTGCCTTGCTGCCATTCTCTGGCATAGGGATCGATAAAGTTACGGTAAAAACCATAACGGCTGACCTCATCATCAAATCGCAGCGAGTTGTAGCCGGCGACGCAGGTATTGGCTTGGCTGAACAGGGCATTGATCCGCCCCATAAACTCGGTTTCCGGCAGCCCTTTGCCATTTGCCAGTTGCGGCGTGATCCCTGTGATGAGGATCGCCTCGGGAGAGGGCAGGTAATCGCTGGCTATCTGACAGTAAAAGGTCTCGGGCTCGCCAATGATGTTCAGCTCCAGATCGGTACGTATCCCGGCAAACTGCGCCGGCCTGTCTTTCGCCGGATTAGCACCGAATGTTTCATAATCATGCCAGAATATTGTTGGCATTGTATCGTTGTTTCTTGTCATTTATAACTCTTCAAATATTCTGCTCAACTATCTGATAAATATCGCCAACGCTGACCATGCTTGTTTATTTGTTTTCACCAGATTTTAAGACCGTTTGAACCCATGTGTGTACATACCTGTGTACATGTTGCTCAAGCTAACTTATGCTTAATCTAAAATATGTACACAGGTTAGTGAAATGTCGTTGTCTGATGCTAAGTTACGCGCGATTCTTGGCAAACCATATCAGGGTAAACCCGAGCTTTCAGACCGTGATGGCCTTGGGGTACGCATCACACCTCAGGGCACTATAACATGGCAGTGGCGTTTTCGCTGGCAAGGAAAGCCTTGTCGGTTATCTGTTGGCCGATATCCCGACTTAAAGGTTGCAGAAGCGAGGCAGCTGATTCCTGAAATCCGCAATGTATTGAGTAATGGTACAGACCCACGCCTTTACTGGAAACACCGAACTACCCAAGAAGGTATGCCCACACTGAAAGATATCTGTGAGGCATTCTTAGAGCTACGGGCCCCAGGGTTAAAGCCGGGCACAGTTGCTATCTATCGTTCTGCGTTCAATGCTTATCTGTTCAACGCATTCCCCGGTAAGCCAGTTGAAAGAATCACTATGAGTGAGTGGATCGATTTCTTCGACGGTATCGCCAAAACCAGCCGGGTAACTGCAGGCGCTATGCTCAAGCACATAAAAGCAATATGCAATTGGGCTATTCGCCGGCAGATGATCTCTAATCTTGATGTACTTCAACTGCGTGTATCTGATGTTGGTTCACCCTCCAAGGTAGGTGACAGGGTACTGACCTTTCCCGAGTGCCATAAAATACTCGCTGAGTTAGATAAAAGCCGTGCAACTACTACAGTTATCAACTCGATAAAGGCTTGCTTGTACTCCGGGGCAAGGATCTCTGAGCTGTTGAAATCAAAACGTGCTGATTTTGATTTGGAATCCATGGTCTGGACAGTACCTGCTGAAAATAGTAAAACTAATTTGCCTGTTCGCAGGCCAATCACGGAAGACTTACTGGCCATTCTGCAGCAGCAGTGGTCACTGTATCAGTCAGAGTGGAGTTTTCCGGCCCCTAATGAACACAGAAAGCCCCTGGGAGTAGCATCGGTCAATAAGTTAGTGCGTGAAATACGTGCCAGAATGGATATCCCACACTGGCGCTTGCATGATTTTCGTCGCACTCTGTCTACAAGGCTCAGTGAAGTAGGGGTATTGCCCCATGTTACCGAGAAAATGCTTGGCCATGTGCTCGGCGGGGTAATGGCGGTATATAACAAGCATGATTGGCTTGATGAACAAACAAAAGCATATGAGATGTGGAGTAAGAAATTACTACGTACTCCATCAAGCAGCTTACAGAGTTATTAAATTTGGCGACTATGAATAACAGGTTTATTAGATTATTTGGTGAGGTTGATTTTAAAAAGCTAGGGGGTAATATCATTTTGGTTTTATCATCCCTTTCTTCAACCTTTGTGGCATATATTTACTTTTTTGACATTAATATACTTTCACTGGTCGATGCTAAATCGTTTGCCGGTCATGTGACCGTTGCAGCTCTTTATTATGTTCTTTCTAGTGCGCTTGTTAATATATTTATACACTATCTTTTGAGCGTGATGAGTGGAGATGTAAGACAGCCTCTGTACCATATCGACACAGATAATAAAGCAGTACAGATGATTTTTTCATCCTTGAATAAAATTATTTTTGCTTTAGAAAATGCCAATGTCATTTTGTACAGAATCCTTAGTCACTTGATCACAAAAATATTTTTGATTACTTGTGTCTTTTCAGGCTTTTATGTGGGGCTTGAGAATTTGCTAAAAATAATAGCAATCCTTTTCTGGTATACGATTGTTTTTGTTGTATTCTATCTATTGCACACTATCGTAAATAAGAGGGTTTTTAGAAAAGTCGAAGACAATAGTTTTAATGTAAGCTCGGGTTTATCAGTTTCTATATTTAATGAAATGAAAAACCATGTGCTTAGTGTTTTTGTGGGGAAAATTGGTGTTTTTGTGATTTTGATTTCGGTATCAGTTGGTTATTATAGAGGTGAGCACATCACTAATACTTCAGAGGTGACACTTCGTGACTCTTCAAAACACTCAATTATTTTAAATACCGAATCAGGTGTTGTGCTTATATCAGCCGATAAAGAAAAATTGATTTCATTCGTATCTTGGAATGATTTCAGTAAGTCACACTTTAGTCAGTTAAAGCGTAATAATATTAATCAAAAGATCTCTGCGATTGATGCGAGAGCCAATTAAACTTTGACAATTGTCAGAGGATAGTTCCACTTTTTTTTGAGATTGTTAGCGTACGTCATTTAGTGAACTGATACAGTTTTTAGTTGCGGCCATGCGCCAGCAAGTGGTGTATGACCGCAAAACTAATTAACTTCCTCAAGCCGCCTCTTGCTCTCTGTCCCAAGCTTCCAGCTGCTTTCTCGAGTAAAACCTCCCGTTGTGAATAGGAGCGGGGAAACCAATTTTACGGCGCCAGTTCCACAGTGTTGTGGGGCTGGAAAGCCGGTAACGTTCCATTACCTCTTTGGTGGTTAAAAACAGTTTCTCTTCTGTGTGCTGTATTACCAGTTGGGTTGTTTGCTGTTGCTCATTACTCATGCTGCCTTCCTCCTCAATTGATCCATTTGATGCAGGAAGCGGGCATAAGGGGCCGCCTCCTTTCGTTCTGCAATATCCAAGTAACTCGGCCGTTGCTCTTGCTGCTTGTTTGCCATGGCCACCGCCTCAATACGTGAGCGGGTGATCCCCAAGCTTTGCAGGTGGCGCTTTACTCGATGAACAGGCAACTGCAGTTCAGCGGCTACTCGTTCAAAGCTCAGGCCGCGTTTGTAGAGTTCTGCTATCTGGTCCATATCGTCTCCTTAAGCGGCCATTCTTGCTAAAGCTTCAGTAGCAGCTGGGTTTATCCATAAGCACTCTGTGCGCAGGCCTGTGCCTCTGCCGGCAGATATTCGAGCTTGTTTTTTTTCAACTCGCCAACTTGGAAGCATGTCGTTGTATAGCTCGCTGTTATAGCCACTGATAATCACCATGCCTTCCAGCTGCTTCATTGAAGCTAGTAATTTCTCATGATCTTCAATTGTCATTTCATGGCGGTAGTAACGGTTGCGGCTACAACGGGTTTCTGGCATGTAAGGTGGGTCGATGTAGTGCAGTGTTTCTATAGTGTCGTGTGCCTGCATCACCTGAATAGCAGGCCGATTTTCAATTAACACACCAGCAAAGCGAGCTCCTAGCATTGCTAGGTTTCCTGGGTACTCTGACCACAGCTGCATAGCTGTGCCATATTTACGGCGCGTGTCAGTTCTAAAACCGGTGTTACCATGCGTTCCAGCTGCAACACCAAACCCCATAGTCGCTCTAACAACAACTCGTCTAGCGACTTCTACTTGGTCATTCATATCGCATTGCTGACAGGCTAAAATAAATTCTTCTCGGCTATATGGCGTCATGACACAGGCTTTTTGCAGCTGCTCTCGTAGACCAGGATCGCGCAACACGCGGAAGAAGGTAACAATGTGATTATCAAGATCGTTGTATACCTCTGCATGGCTTGGCTGTTTGCGAAGTAATACACCTGCAGCACCGCCAAATGGTTCAACATAACAACGATGATCTGGAAAGTGGCTGATAACCCATGGGGCTAGGCGAAACTTAGCACCGTGATATCGTAGCGCTGGCTTAGTTACTTGGATCATGCTGCCTCCCTCAAATGGATAACCAGGTAGTCGATAACTTCTTTCTTTTCCCATTGCCACAGTCGCTCATTAGCTATAACGCACAGGGCTTGATAAAAATTGTCTGTTGGTTCGCATGGTTCAACATCCAAAGCAGCCTCAACTAGATCCTTGACCTCTACAGGCCAGGCGTTGTTGGCAGTCTTTTGCGTACCAATCTCTTTCATCAGTGAGATTATTTTTGTTTGGGCGTCATCGTAGCCAACCTTATTGGATCTGAGTTCTGTTGCCTCATCACACAACCGGTCGCGAATGCTTCGCTTTTTAAATTCTGGATGCAGATCAAGAATGCTATTTACTAAGCTGGTGACCGACGAATGCCAACGGTCATCCGGTGCTGCCCATTGCTTATCAGGTTCAATTGGGTCAACAGTGCCAGCTTCAGAACCAGCTGCTCTGAGACTCTTAGCTGCAGCACATATCATGTCGAGCATTACCTGTCCGTCGCGTAGTAAGTCGTCTCGGTTTACGTAGCTAAACGGTTCGCCGTGCCAGTCCTTATCAAACACAGCGATAGCGCAGGCGAATCCGGCGCTAGAGGCCTCTTGCTTTTTATCGGCAGGGTTAAACCAATCTGGTAGGTCAAAGCTAATACGTCCACGGATAAAGCAGACGTGATCCGCGCCCTCTGGCCACCACACTTCAGAGGTTGCAGCTTTGATTAAAAAGGCGAACTTGGCGCCCTTATCACGCTCGAGCATCGACTTATCGATGATGTTACGCATTCCAGTAATGGCTTGCCCGTCCTCGTAGCTGCCGCGTGAATATGGTGGGTTAGCAAAGCCTTTGCGGCCGTTTAAGTCCTTTGCCCAGTCTTTGGTCAAGGCGTTATCTTCTGCCGTGTAGAAGTTCGGGCATTTGGCATTATCGCCGTCGCTAAACAAGTCCCATGCAAATGGACCAAACTTAGTGAAAACACCCCAAAATAGTGCAGGAGGTGTGCGCCATTGGTCACCGACCTCTTTGAGTAAATGGCAAGGCTTCGCCTTCAACTCAGATAGGCGTTTGGCATAGCTGCTGCCCGTTAAATCGATTTCGCCCTTCATGCCGCTGCCTCCTTGGTTAACTCAATGCAGAGTAGGGTGGCTAACTGCTGTGGCGGCACTTGGAGGGCCTCGGCCATTTCCAAAACAAAGGCCTCGCCTTGGAAATCGCAGGTAATGCGGTTATCAAACCATTGAACCAATCCACCAAAGTAGGGATAGTCATCACATTCACTTGCTGTTAAATTCACATAACGTGATGTTTGTGCAAGTATTTCCCAACAGTTGTGGCATGTTTTAAAACTGGCGGGTTCGCCGTTCCATACACCTGAGGTAAAGGCATATTGCTCGCCCTGGTTGATGGTGCTGTGGCACTCACAACATTGGTGCGGTTTACGGGCAGTGCGGGTGCGAGTTGATTGGCAGTCCATGTCGGCCTCCTACGCAATAGCGTTGCTAAACAGCGGTGTGATAGCGGCAGCATGATGATGGCTGCGCCAGATAGTGGCTTGGTAGTTTTGGCTTTGTACCCGAAGGGCAAAGCTTTCACCAAGTTCGCCAGCGCAATCGACATATACTTGGTCGAACCGTTGGCTTGGGTGGTGCTGGTAGAGGTAGCGCTCCAACTCTGCCACGCGTTGCTTTACCCGTGGGCAGTCCATTGGATTGCTGTGCTTGGTCATCAAGCAGGCGAAGCGCAGTGACACTAACAAGCGGTGTTCGGCGCGTTCCTTCGCGGTGCTTGGGTTGGTGGTCAGAATTGGCATGGTCCCGTCCTCTGGTTAAGTGGTACGGGATGATGTTAAGATGTCTTTACTTTTTGGTCAAGGGTTTTGTTAAGTGGTCGATACGGTATCACTATTTAGAAGACAAAAAACCCGTCATTTATGACGGGTTAGAAATCACGTTTTTAAGTAGCTCGAAGCTATGGGCCAGTGTAATCACCTTTGAACATACGCTTACTCCTAATTATCCTTTACCTGTGAAAATCTAGTGATATCCTTTAAATATTTTTAAGTACCTTACCTCATTTTAGCCAAATGAAGCTAAAAATAACCAGCTTCATTTTTTATTCTAGTTATGATTTCTCTTGTGTCAATAAGTTTATTAACTGTTTGATTATTATGTAAAATCAAGTTTGGGTTAGAGCCTCTGACGTTTTTGCAACAGTGATTGATGTCACATTTTGATCACCTTCTACTGCTGGATAAGCGGTTAAAATTTCAGATATCTGGTTCACTATTTGTATCTTCAATTTATCATCAGGCCTCATCGTACTGAATTTTTTTACAGTATTGCTGCCTGATTCTAAAGTTAATGACTCGGAACCGAACGCACCAGAAATTTTCAGCTCCAATTTGCATTTTAATCGATTTACAAATGTAAACTCTTGAGCTGCAATATATCTTGCAGCTGTAAAGCTCATGTTAGTTTCTTCATTAATTGGTTGCCACATCCAACTACCAGTCATGAATTGAAGAGTTTGACCTGGAGCTAGCTTCATATCTAACTTTTGTTCAAATGACATCTGATCTCTTTTCAATTGTTCTAAACCAGTAATTAGATTTTCTTTCTGGCATGACTCTGAACCTTGATCTAAATTGTTAATAATTGAAAGTTCATGGATTTCACCAAAAATTTCAATATCGCAGAAATCTGTAGATAGGTCATCTGCTGTTGCTATGTATATAGGGCTATCTTTTATATAGTCATGATTATTAAAAATATTTTTTATGTGCGATGTTGATTTGTTGTATATTTTTATAGCGGTCTTGGTTCGATCTGCATTGAAGCATGCATCAAGAAAAGTTATCTGCCGATCAACTTTTGTTGTTATACAAGCTAATGACGAAATTGAATCACTTAGATGGCTATAAAGTTTTTCATCATGTTCTGATTTTGGGAAAATATATGATACTTTTTGTTGTAGCCCATCATTTTTGGGGTTTTTCAAAGATATGAGGATCGAAAGAACACCGATTAATACGAAGAATATTAAATTATCTAAAGATGAGGCAGCATATGAGATTGAAAAATCGGAAGGCTTTGCCCGGTTAGGGAAGTGAACATCAAACCAAAGATCATCACACCAAATATTTGCATACATCATCCAAAAGCTGACCCATACAAGATAAACGCAAATAGCTATTAAAAGATATTTTAAAAGTCGTTTGTTGTGTAAACGATATTGTTTAATATTGTTCCAAAAGTTCCAAAACCATTCGATCATTAACTAAAATTTCCTTATAAGAGAACAGAATACCAAAATACTTTCCCTATAACGGTAATCACTTTAGCTTGATCACCGTTATAGCTTTCATCTGGGTATTCGTCTTGATTGTAGCTGCGCAGGCGCAACCCATTGCCGGGTAGAGTATAGAGCAATTTTACGCGCAACATGCCATCGTGATTGATAGCATACATTTTCCCATCAACAATGGTTTTATTGGCGGTATCTATACCCACGGTGCTGCCATTCGGCAAAACAGGCTCCATGCTGTTACCCGACACTTTCACACAAGCAACAGCGCTGTGTTCTACACCTTGACTACGCAGGGTTGACTTGGAAAAACGTAGTTTCGGACCATGATTTTCGACATCAGCGATGATGCCATTGCCAGCAGACAACTTTACTTCTGTGTAGAAGGGCACTTCGACTTCATCTTTTTCAAGCGGAGTGCTGTTGTCCCATGGTGCCATTTCGCCTTGGAATGAACCTTCAGAAGAAGGTTCATTCTTGTCTTCAACGCCATAAAGTATGAATGATGGTGATGTGCTCAAAGCTTTGCAAAGTTTGTGCATGTTCTCACCAGCAGGCGAAGTAATACCGTTCTCCCATTGGGATACAGTGGCTTTGGTGACACCAACACGCTTACCTAAAGCTTCCTGTGACAGCTTCAGATCTTTTCGTCTGGTTTTGATTCGTTCGTTCATCATAGTTTAGCAATCTTAACTTTCATCTAGTCAATTGTCCTTTACTTTTCGGTTGACTGAAAAGTAAAGAGGTCTTAACCTTGGCTTTACTTATGGCAAAGGAGGCTTCTGATGAAAACGTCGATGGCTATTGCTCATTTCAAAACCGCTACAGCGTTAGCCAATGCGTTGGGCATTTCAAAATCTTCTGTATCTCAATGGGGCGAACACGTCCCACCACTTAGAGCGTACCAGCTCGAACGTATTACCAACGGCCAGCTAAAGGCTGATGATTCGCAAAATGATGACGAGCAGCTAGCAGCTTGATTACACGGTAAACCTAAAAGGGAGTTTAGCCATGAAACACAAATCACGCCTTGACCTGCTAATGGTTGCCATTCACCGCTGGTTGGAGTTGCCGAAGGTGAGCCGTGCGTCACTGGCGGCCAGTGTTGTGGAGGTTGTTGATCGCCTGGGCCTGAAACAGCCACTGGCCAGAGAGGGGATTAGCTTTGCGCGAACCGACGACCCTTACAACGATGCCAGGATCAATGCCCAGAAGATCTTCCGCTGGCTGGGCCAGTATCAAGAGTGCCACCCAAACCCGGAACGCCTGTTTCATGTTGAGCAAGCATTGCTTGCTGCGATGCCTACGCATTTGCGTATGGCTTATCTCAATGATGTGTATGGCCCGATTGGGGTAACGGTAGTAGAGGACTCTGGCCTTGTTGGCGGGCAGTTGGAGCCGGGCAGGGTGGCGGCAATTCTCACCAAGGAAAACAGCGAAGCACAGATTGCGGTTATTACCCTGGGCTCGCAGCCGACCCGCGAGCAGGTTGTGCAGTGCCACCGTGAGCTGAGGGAGTCCCGGGCGACGACTGAGGCCAGTATTCAATTGCTGGAAGCCGAGTTTTCTTTCCTTCGCGCTGGCAGAGCCACTGCCAATGAGTAACGAAGCAGACGAAGCCCAGCGGGTAACTGAGCTGTTTGACAGCCTGGCAATAGCCAAAGCAAGGAAGCCAGTGCAGACAGCTGCAAGCACCGGCCGCTGTTTGTATTGCAGTGCTCCGGTTGCCGCTGAGGCCCGTTTTTGTGATGCGGATTGCCGTGATGATTTTGAATGGATTAACAGGAGGAAGCATGGACGAGCTTGATCTGATTGAACTCGATATTTACCCGCAAATGCAGGCTGAGAACGTTAACGCTTGGCGTGATGCGAACCGCTGCGGGTTTTCGCGCGGCGCCTTGGCGGTGATTGGCAAGGCATATGCCGCGACTGTGGTGGCCTATCAAGTGGCGGCCCCGCTGCCGGCAAACTCAATTGAGAGAGGGCTGGCGATAGACGCATTCAGGGCGGCATCACTTGAACTTGACCGGGTGATTGACGAAATGGAACAGCGTGAAGCGTTGGCGCTGGCCTGGCATGAGTTTGTTGCAGTGTTGCGCTCTACGTTGCGCAAGACGTTGGGATTGGAGGCGATATGAGCGAAGGCAATGTTATCAGCATCGAAACGGCAGAGGAACGCGAGGCGTTTGAGTTTATGGCCAACCGCCAAAAGCTTAGGCAGCAAGACAGTGAGCGCCAGCAGCAGATAGCCAAAATGGCGGCTATTGCGGCGCGTTCTCACTCAACCAGCTTTACCGGCATTTGCGCCCGTTTGTATGACGCAGGCTGCCGTTTGCCTGACGATGGACCGGAGGCAGCATGAGCCATAAAAACAGAAGCGCCCGCGTTAGTTTAGTGACAGCTGCGGGCGCTTACCTGAGTTCAGGCTTGGTCATCATAGCCAAGCCATTGATGTGCGTCAATTTGGCGCAAGGCGGTGACGTATGAGCATGGACAATAAAAATGATGATGGTCTTGTGGCGCTAAACAGCCACTTAA
The DNA here is from genome assembly GCF_043103185.1 of Shewanella sp. YQ_9. Lineage (NCBI taxonomy): Bacteria > Pseudomonadati > Pseudomonadota > Gammaproteobacteria > Alteromonadales > Shewanellaceae > Shewanella > Shewanella sp. YQ_9. The sequence goes on along the minus strand of NZ_JBICJO010000079.1, from coordinate 32,120 downwards.
CTGGAGAGCAGCGAGCGCAGCATGACGCCATGTTAACGCCTGCCGCTTTGGATGCAGAAAAGCCTTTGTGTTTGGTGCCGATGCAATCTGACGGTGCTTGCTTTGATGGCATGAACGCGCATGAGATTTATGCAAGGCACATGCAGTGTTTGATCCAAAACGCGTTAATTAATGCCGTTTCTAATGTGGGTTGGTATGACGTTTTGGTATCAAAAATTGATCACCATACGGTGAGACAGCAGTTCGATGAGGTGGCAAAAACCATTGTGAATGAGGCGCTGCTTGGGCAGCGTGCATTGCCGATGCCCACTGCGGCCGTTGAATACTTTTTGGCTTACTTGGAAATGGAGCAAGGCCGTTGTGATGAGGTGATGCTACGCAAGCGTTATGTGCAGCCATTCGATGGGCTTGAGGAGCACTTGAAACGCTGGGGTGAACGGCGTGCGTTGTTAGAGCTATTGCACGACAACTTACTGCGCAAGATAACTCAGGAGGACATGTAATGGCGAAAGTTCTTTTCAGTGCAGCCGGTGGCTTCAACAACAACCTGAATTTCTTGCCTTTTGGCGGGATGAAAAATTGTTTGACCACCAACGTAATCCAACGGGCCGTAAACAACATCGTTCAGCTCAATGTCGTAAGAGTCAACCACATTAAAAACGGTGATGCCGGTGCCTTCGATGCTGACAGCCACCATGCCCCGTTTGCGGTGAATAGCAATTACAACGCCGTATTCATTGCGGTTTTTCGGCATATCAAGTTCCTTTTGATGGTAGTAAAACGCCCACTCGATCTTGGCGGACTGGTGGGCGAGTGCAACAACATTCGTGGAGAAAGTGAGCTGCGTGGTGATAGTAGCTCAGTTTCAACACCTTGCGCAATGTGGGGTGGGTTATGAGCCGTGCTGCGACTGATTGGGCTTGGTCGTTAGCGATTAAGCCTGCGAGTTTGAAATTGCTGTTGTTGTCGATGGCTGACCGTGCGGACGAGTATCACCGCTGTTATCCGTCGGTTGAGCGGTTGGTGAAAGACACTGGCCTGGACCGTAAAACCATTATTAGCAACATTGCCAAGCTGCAAGAGGCGGGTGTGCTAACCGATACAGGTAAGCGAGCCGGCAGAACGGGCAAGGTGAAGATTTACCGCCTGAATTTGGTGGATGTTTCGCAGCCAATAAGCACCGGTGATAACAGTCCCAAAAGCGGAATGGTTCCAAAAACGGAATCATCCCAAAAACGGACAGGAAATAGTCCCAAAAACGGTACTTTGAATAGTCCCAAAAACGGTACTCAGAACCAGTCATTTAACCAGTCAATGAACCAAGAGCGTGTTGGCGTGCCCGCCAAGCGCAATTCTCCAAGCGACAAGTTTATTTTTGATAAGTGGCCTGCGGCGCCATCGGATGAGGTATTTGCCGATTGGGTGAAGGCCCGCGCAGCGGCTAAGAAGCCCTTGACGCAAGGTGCGGTTGATTACGTTGCCCTTGAGCTGCACAAGGCGATTGCAGCTGGCATGAGTGTGGATGACTGCTTGCGAGTGACGTTGGGCGAGGGCTGGCAGGGGTTCAAGTTTGATTGGGCGGTAAACCGTGGGCTGGTGCCAACCAGTGGGCAGGCACCGCAGCACTGGACCAGCAATGTTTTTGACGATGGAGATCCGCTGATATGACACAACGAAACCATCAACCACAGCCGATTCAGGCGTTGGATTTTATGCCGTCGGCGCAGCAATCGCGCCCTGTGGTGTCGGAGTTTGACGGGCAGCTGATTGATAGCGTGTTTGCGAAGCTGAAAATTTTGTTTCCGATTGGGGCGCCCAAGCCTGAGCAAGAGCCCAGCATGAAGGCGGAATGGTTAAAAACCTTGGTCGCGCAGCGCATTGGCAGCGTTGAAGTGGTGCAGCGTGGCATTAACCGTGCCCGTTGTGAGCGCGATGGTAAGCGGCAGTTTTGGCCATCACCTTTGCAGTTTTGCCATTGGTGCCATGCGGAACCCGATGATTTAGGACTGCCAAGCGTTGAGCAGGCTTATCGTGAAGCTATGCGGCATTACTCGCATGTTGCCAAACACAAGTGGAGCCATGCCATTGTGCGGTTGGCGTTGCGAGAGTCTGGCGGGAGTTGGCTGTTTGGGGCATCCACAGCTGATGATTCGTTCAAGGTATTTGAGCGCAATTACACCATGTTGATCCGCCGTTATGCCAATGGTGAGGAGATTGATTTTAATTTGCCAAAGGCACTGCCAACGAAGGTTACTCGGCCTACAGCGGCCAATAAAGCAAGAGCGAACATTGCAGATTTACGGGTGAAGTTTGGCCTGAGGACGACGAAAGGAGCAAACGATGAGTAAGCAATTACCGAAAACCCAGAAGCAACGCTTGGTGGCGATGCTGGATGATGGCAAGTGGCACACGTTGTTTGAGCTTCAGCGGTTAAGCCGAGAACGCTTTGGGACGCTTGATAGCGAAACAGCTCTGAGTGCCCGTTGGCGGGAGTTACCCGCCGAAAAGCGGATGAAGCGCATTCGCCAGGGTACGAACAAAACCTATGAATACAGGATGGTGGCTTGATGGCGAGCGGTGTTGAAGTTGGCAAGCTGAAGCGGGCGCCGCTGCGCCGTTGGTTGAGCGGCGGTGTTACCCGGGATTATCGGGATCCTCAGTATCCGACTGTGCGGTTGCGGGCCAATGGTGAGCGCACCAAGGCGAGTATTTTTCTGGTGTTCAATGAGCAGAACGTGACCCGCTGGCGCAAGGTGGGCACTTGGCCGGATCTGTGTATTCATACGTTTTTGGAGCAGCTGCCGGCAACTCTTGCCGAGCGAGCTGCCGGGGGTGAGGTTATGTTTGGGCAGTTTGTGACTGTGGCTGATGTGGTTACCTGGTATGCCGGGCATGTGGCAGATAACACGACTATGAGTGTGAGTTGGCGCCGGAATGTGCGTTCGATAGTTACCAGGCACTTGATCCCAAGGGCTGGGCAGTTGCCGCTGGCATCACTGAGTTGGAGTGATTTGGATAGTGCGCTGGTTAAGTCGATGCTGGCTGATGGGTATTCGCCCCGCTATGTGGTGGAGGTGGTCAGTAAGCTAAAGACGGCGTTCAGTTCGGCCGCTGGGCTGCGCTTGCTCGATAGCAATCCTTTGGCCGGGTTCAAGCCGAGTGTGAGGCTGCCCAAAGCGCTGGATGCGAGGCTGTATGACTCTGACCTTGGCGAGCTGTTCAAGCTGTTGTCAGAGACTGTGATGGTTCAGGCCATGCTGTTTGTGTTGATGATGATGTTTGGTACCCGTATCAATGAAACCCGCCAGGCTAGGTGGGACCAGTTCACCGGCGATGTTTGGGTGATACCGCCGTCAAACACCAAAAACGGTAATGAGTTGCGGTTGCCGTTGACCAAATCTGCCCGGGCTTTGATTGATCATTACCGCCGCTGGCAGTTGGCCAATGTTGGCAAGCGTGCCTGGTTGTTTCCCGGCCGTGGTCAGGCGCCTATTGCTGTGCGCACTGCTCAGGATTGGTCTGTTGGCCTTCGCTTTAAATACTTCACTTCACACGATATCAGGCGGCTTTTTCGCACCATTATTGCTGAGATTGGTATTGATACCGTTATCGGTGAGTTGTTGCTCAATCACTCCCTGCCTGTGCTTTTGCGTACCTATGTTCAGTCATCCCTTAATGCAGGGGTGAGCCAGGCACTTGAGCAGTATCACCAGTATTTGATTGAGCGTGGATTTAATCAGATCGCGCCCGAGATAATCCCTAGATCGCATTCAGATCTTGGTAACGGGCAAAGTCAGATGGCAAGCGGGTGGCTGTGATGATCACTGCATCATTGTCAAAAGAGGATGCAATTGCACGAAAAGGGGCGTTTTAGGATGGCAAAAGCGGCGGCAGCATCAGGGGCAAAACTGCTGGCAATGGGTCGGAGATTGCGCCAAATGACCCAGGAGGAAGTGGCAAGCGCCTACGGGGTGAATGTCAAAACCTATCGGCGCTGGGAGAAGGGACAAAGCCCGGTACCGTATGACGACCTCTGCGCCATCTGTGCTGATATTTTTGCCCTGGACTTGTTCAACCTAAGAGGGATGGCCGATGCAGCATAAGCACGATGCGCAGCATGAAGCGCTGATGAACATGAAGCAGCTCCGCCTTGAATTGCGAGCGTGGGCAAATTGGTGGCTTAGGCATGAGTATGGCAAAGGGTATGCCGCCCGCAGTAGCTGTGACCGGCTAAAGGACCCTATCACCTACGGAACGACAGTGAGTGAGCGTGACATTAACCCACCGCCCTGGGTTATTCGTTACGACCGGCGCATTGAGCAACTGGCGCCCGAGTGCCGCCGAGCTATTCGAGCTCAGTACCTGTGCCGGGGGAAGTGGGCATTGCTGGACTTCGACAGTCGTAAGTCCTTTGTATTCTGGTTAAGGCGCGCCGAACTGGCAATTTTATCTTCCACGAACTTTTGAGTGATTCCAAAACTCAGTGGCGGATGTTGCAAACGCAGATAGCGTGATTAATGCTGAGTAATATTGGTAAATATATTGACTAAATACTATCTTTTGTCATAGATTGATACCATCAAATACAGTTATAAACAAGATATGCACAGGTTTTTATGTTTTTTCTGGTGGTTTTGTTAAATTTGTGGATAAGTGGACTGGGGGGTATAGATTATGTTTTCATTTCATTATAGTGACTTAATAAATCTCCTTCATAAACTAGACTTAAAAGAAGCAGAACTAGTTGAAGGAAACGAATTAAGCGAAGAACAATTGAATGAAGTACTAACTTCTTCAGACTCGCTTGAACAAGCATTGATGCAATCTCATGAAATGCTTACTATAGACAATAATGGTTTCGTGAGAATTGATTTAGAGTCGCCAAGTACTATCTCTACACTAACTGAACATATCAATAAATTGTCTGATATTGAAAATGAAGCGAAAGTAATTCTACGATCTAGAGAATATGGTTGGTAGTTAGTTTGTTTTCATAAGGCGCCAGTAAGTTTATTAATTACTGGCGTTTTTATTTTAAAAATAATTAAAGTTACAGGGAATGATTGATGGGGATCTTTTACGTAGCAGTCGTATTGATTTCTGGTTTTGTATTTACAAATTTGTATTTGCCAGCTAGGTATAAACAAAAGCGTTCTATAGGTTGGGACTCTTACTTTCATGTTGCTCAATGGGGAGCGTGGATATGCTCCTTCACTTTGCTAACAGGATTAGTAGTCGATTATTACGATCTGCCGTCTTCTTTGCTAGATAATATGTGTAATAATGTAGACTTCCTATCGGGATTGATAGTGGGTTATTATACACCACCATCTACTTTATTAGATAAAATGTGTATTAAAGTGAGTGATTTCACTCGGCTTTCTGTAGATCTTAATACACTAAAAAGTGCATGCTGGGCAATAGCCTCTTTGTTTATGGCATATATTGCTGGCTGGACAACAAGGTTGTACTACACGTTAAGAAAGAAATCTAAATTTAAATTGATTGCAAAAGCGCTTGAGCATGATAATGTCAGTAAGTTTTTGATAGAGGTTTCTCTTTCTAAGTCTTTAGTTTTGATTACGTTGAAGTCAAGAAAGTGTTATGTGGGTTATTCTGTGGGGGAAATTGACCACGATAATATCATTGATGGTTCGGGACGAGCCTATGTAGAGATTATTCCTTTAATTAGTGGTTACCGTAACGAAAAGAACTTATCACTAGATTTAGATGTATCATATGCTGATTATTATAAGAAGAATAGTGTTACGAAAGAGCAACTACAAAGGTTTATGGTTTTGTTGCCATTATCTGAGATAGAGTCGTTTTCTAAATTCGATTCTGGTGTATATCGTGAGTTTATAAATAACAAGTACCAAAGAAAGCATTCATCTGATTACACCGCTGATATCAGTTATTCATATAGACAAACAGATAGCGTGGGTCCTTCTAATTCCAGTCAATGAGGGGGCGGGGACTCGCAATCCTTCACTACATATGAAAAATTTTGGCGGTTGGTTGTTGTTTTATAACCATTGATTATAGGCACCTTTTCTAGGTGCCTTCTCTGTATCACAATCTATTGATTGTAAATGTAAAAATGCTTATGGGTTTTCGCCTGGTCCATGGTTCGCTGATACACCAACTTTGCAGATCCTTTTTGATCACGCCGATCTTTTGCATACGATTGGTTTTGTACTAGGCTTTCAGTGACAGATTTAGACTCCTGTCATAAGTAAACCGAAGCCCGCGCCCTTTCCTGCGGGCTTTTTATTTGTGTGTTAACACACAACTTTCAAACCGCTTTTATCAAATGGGGCAGATCTAGGACTAAAACGGACAGAAAAGGGTTTTTTTTGCCCCCCGAAAATCGCTATGTTTATGGCATGCTCGCCAGAGCTAAAAATGACTGCCAACCACCAAAGACCCTCAGCGGGTCTTTTTTACTTTAGGGCTTTCGATGCCACGTAAAAGTAAGCGCGTTTACATTGCCGGGCCCATGTCTGGTTTGCCAGATTTCAATCGCCCTGCATTTGATATCGCTGCGGCTGTGCAATCAGAACTCGGGCACTTGGTACTTAATCCAGCGATGCTGCCACCTGGGCTTACAGAGCCTGAGTACATGAGTATTTGCATGCCCATGCTGATGTGCGCTGATCAGCTCTATGTGCTTGATGGGTACGAAAACAGTTTTGGTGCTCAGGCCGAAATCGCTCTGGCTCAAAAGCTCGACCTGAGAATTGTTTATCAAGAAGGAGTTGATCATGAAATCGCTCTGATTGGTTTAAGAGGTGAATCCTCGTGAACAAGCTCAGAACATTCCTCATCGCTGCAGGTTTATCTGGCGCCACCCTAACCGGTGGCGTTTTTATTGCTGAGCATGAGGGCCGCGTTCTTGAAACCTATGTGGATCCCGTTGGCATTCTAACTAGCTGCTATGGGCACACAGATGCTGAACTCGAGTTGGGCCAGTTCTTTACTGAGCAGCAATGCCTGGCGCAGCTCGCTGATGATTTAGATGTTGCTGCCCGGCAACTGCATCACTACACGGTTCCAGTTCAATTAACTGACAGTGAGAAAGCCGCCTATCTGTCGTTCATCTATAACGTTGGTGCCGAAGCGTTCAGAACGTCAACACTACGAAAGAAGCTGCTTGCAGGTGATCACACTGGTGCCTGCAATGAACTTAGCCGCTGGGTCTATGCAAAAGGCGAGATCCTACCAGGGCTTGTAAAGCGCCGCTCCGCTGAGCGCGAACTTTGTCTACAGGAGTTAACCAATGTTGAAATTACTGAAAGGCGGAGTTGGCAGCGCGCAACTCTACGTGATTGGCGTTTTGATCCTGGCCTGCGTTGGGCTTGGCGTGGCGTTGTCCTTCTCGAAAGCTGAAGTCGCCACACTCAATGGCAACATCGAGAAAGCCGAATCAAAGCAAATCATATTGCAGACTGATCTGGATTCGGTCACGGCCAGCCTGTTACTGGCTGAGAAAGATAAAGCAGATCTTAGGCGTAATGCCGACCAACTGGCGCGGTTGCTTGATGAACGGGAGCGAAGTCGCTTAGTGGCTGATGCTGATGCTGAAGCAGTTGACCAGGCGACAAAAGAACTACTCGAGGATCCAGAAGATGAAGAAGCGCTTGCTTGGGCTGTCACTGCTGTTCCTGCCCAGCTTAACCGGCTGCTCTGGCACACCTCCTATTGTGCGAACGGTAACGGTCACAGAGACAGTGTATGTACTGCCACCGGAATCCCTGATGAGCAGCTGCGACATCCCGGTTTATCAGGGGCGAATCAACCCCGATCTCTATAACTACTCCAACAAGCTTATCGCTTCCCTGATTCGCTGCAATGTGGATTGGCAGGCATTACATAACTGGCGACAGGAGAAAGCCAATGAGTCTGATAAACAGTGATGCCGCTACGCAAAAGGGATTCAGCATTGCCTCCTATATGTCATCGCTACTCAGTGCAATTGGCGGTGCATTAACGCTGAACGACATTGCCGTGTTGCTGGGTATAGTGCTGGCACTTTTTACCTGGGCTGTGAATTGGCTCTATCAATTCAGGCGTGATCGCCGTGATGCGGAGCGCCACTCTTTGGAAACAAAGCTGCTCAATGCACAACTGGAAAAACTGGATGGCAGTTAATGGCCAGAATAAAACCTCAGGAGGACGCTGCCGTTCTTCTGAACAAAACCGATCTGTGCAAGAGTCTGGGCATAAGTACCACGGCGTTCGATAAGTGGGGAGTTCCTGTTACCAAAAAGCACGGCCGTCAGAGTTTATATTCCGTGGCCGATGTAGTGGCCAACCGGGTTGGCCATGCCGAGCGAAAGTTTGCTGCATCAGTACCAGAGGATGATCCCGAAAAGCCAAACCTCGACTTTGAGCGCTGGCGTCTGACCAAAGCTCAGGCGGATGGGCAAGAGCTCAAGAACGATAAGGACCGAAAGTTAGTTGTAGAGGTTGGTTTCGCCACTTTCCTTCTTAACAAAATAGCGGTGCAAATTGGTCCAATCCTCGACCAGGCACCGCTCAATGTCAAAAGGCAACACCCCGACACCGACGAACACCAACTGGAAACCATGCGCGCCGAAATCATCAAGGCGGGCAATATCGCGTCAGGCATCGGGGAACGTATAGAGGATTATCTGGATGAATATCTCCGCAGCACAGATTAACAATCTGAAAGCTGCGGTTACTGCTGGACTCAAAGCCATGTGGCGCCCGCCAAGGATGACATGCGCTGAGTACGCCGATGAGCATTTTTATATGTCGTCTGAGTCCAGTTACTCAGAGGGTAAGTGGAAGAGTCTGCCGTTCCAGGTTGGCACTCTCAATGCCATGGGTAACGACCTGATCACCACTCTGAATGTGATGAAGTCTGCGCGGGTTGGTTACACCAAAATGCTGATGGCCAATGCCAGCTATAAGATAGAGCACAAAAAGCGCAATGTGCTTATCTATCAGCCCCGCGATAAGCAAGCCGTCAGCTTTATGAAGAAGCACGTTGAAACGGCTATCCGAGACATTCCAGTATGGCGCGCTCTTGCGCCATGGCTGGGGAAAAAGCATAAAGACAGCACGTTGGAAGATAAGATGTTTTCCAACGGCAAAACCTTGATGGTTCGAGGTGGCACGGCTGCTGCCAACTATCGTGAAATATCAACCGATGATGTGATTTACGATGAGCTCGCCGGCTTCGATGAATCCATTGAGCATGAAGGCAACGCTACCGGGCTTGGTGATACTCGAGTTGAGCTGTCGGTGTTTCCCAAGTCTATCCGTGGTTCAACGCCAAAGATCCTTGGCCACTGTCAAATGGAGAAGGCCTGCAGCGAAAGCCCTCACCATTTTCATTTCTATTTGCCGTGTCCTCACTGCGGTGAGTTGCAGCGGCTTAAGTGGGGTGGCAAAGACGAGCCCTTTGGTATCAAGTGGCATGGGGACGACCCCAAAACCGCCTATTACCTGTGTGAACACTGCTCCTGCGTAATCGAAAACAAATGCCTCACGGCCATGCAGGAACACCCTGATGCCAAGTGGATTTGTGAGAAAACAGGCATCTGGACCAGAGATTTTCTGGCGTTCTTCGACAGCGAAGGCCGCGAGATAGCTACCCCTGAAAACGTTGCTATCTACATTTGGTCGGCCTACAACCCCCTTTCAAGTTGGCGAAAGTTGGTGGCCGACTTCTACAAGGCCAAGGACGACAAAGAAAAGCTGCAAACATTCGTCAATACCAAGCTCGGCCAACCCTGGGATGATGACACCGGCGAAAAGCTGGAATGGGAAGAACTGGCCCGCCGCCGCGAAATGTATCCGGATGGCAAAGTGCCTGCCCGGGTGGTGTACCTCACCGCCGGGGTCGATACCCAAGACGACCGCTACGAAGGCAGGGTTTGGGGCTGGGCAGCTGGGCAGGAAGCCTTTTTAATCGACCGCTTTATCCTGAACGGCAAGCCCGATAGCCAAGAGCTTTTGGATAAGGTGGCCGAGCGGCTTAATAGAACCTACACCAGAGCCGATGGCATTGTGATGCCAATTGGAATTGTGGCGTGGGACTCAGGCGGGCATTACACCGATGTGGTGTATTCCATGAGTAAAAAGCTTGGGGTAATGCGGGTTATCCCCATCAGAGGCGCAAACGTTTACGGCAAGCCTATTGCCAATTTCCCCCGTAAACGTACCAACAAAGGCGTGTACCTAACTGAGGTTGGCACCGACAACGCCAAAGAGCTGGTTATGTCGCGTTTGCGCTTACAGCCAGATTTGGCATTGCCCAAACCAGGTGCCATTCACCTGCCGCTCAATGAAGCGGTATGTGATGACGCAGAGCTGCAGCAGCTCACCGCCGAGCGAAAAATCCCGGTGCGCCGAGATGGTCGCATTGTGTATCGCTGGGATGCAGGCAAAAAGCGCAACGAAGCGCTGGACTGCTTTGTGTATGCCCTGGCCGCGCTCTATATCGCCATTGAGCGTTTCGGCATAGATCTCGAAAAGCTAAGCCTGCAGGCCGTAAGTCAGGAAAGTGAACCTGAGCCTGAGCATACCCAACCAAAACCCAAACCCCAAAAAACAAAATCCAGCGAGAGCAATGGCTGGCTGAAAACGTCCGGCGGAGGCTGGCTGTGAACAAAGAGCAAATCGAGAAAATGATTGCCGTTTATCTGCAGGCTGAAATTGATGTGTTGGCCGGCAAGTCCACCACTATCAACGGCAAGCAGCTGGCAATGGAAGATCTGGAGTCCATTCGCAAAGGCCGTCAGGAATGGGAACGGCGGTTGGCATCCATAGGGCGCCAACGTGGTGGTGCCAGCCTGGCCACTTTCAATTAAATCAACACAAACCCGAGGGCATTCATGAGTTGGCTCAATGACATCATTGCCACAGTCTCGCCCGCGTGGGCGCGAAACCGTGCAGTTGCCGCAGTGCAATACCAGAATATCAGGGCGTATGAAGCCGCCAGCCCAAGCCGCACTCATAAGGGCAAGCGTGAAGGCCGAGGTGCAAACCAGGCAGTATTCGCCGCCGGCAAAAACTTGCGAGAGCAAGCACGCTGGCTGGATGAAAACCACGATCTCAGTATCGGCATTCTCGACAGGCTGGAAGAGAGGGTGGTCGGCGCCAATGGTATTGTGGTGGAGCCACAGCCAAGAGACATGGCGGGCAATATACTCGGTGACTTTGCCGAAGAATTGGCGCGCCGCTTTGCTGCCTGGAGTCTTAAGCCTGATGTAACAGGGCGCTACACCCGCCCAGAGCTTGAGCGTTTAGTGCTTCGCACGGCATTGCGGGATGGTGAATGTTTTGGCCAGCATGTGGTTGGCAAAATCCCTAGTCTTATTCACCCCAATCCACAGGGCACCCCTTACTCTATCGAAGCTCTTGAGCCTGACTTTGTTCCCTATGAGCTCAACGATACGGCAAAGAAGATCCGCCAAGGACTAACCGTGAACGACTGGGGCCAGGTCACTGCATATAACGTACTCAAGCAGCACCCCGCTGATGTCATGGGGTTCAAGCACGTTACCAAACAGATCCCTGCCAAGGCCATGATGCACTTGGCCCAGCTCAAGCGCCTGCATCAGTTGCGCGGTGTGAGTGTGTTTCACAGCATTCTCACCCGTCTGGCCGATATCAAGGACTACGAAGAATCCGAACGGGTAGCGGCGCGGATTGCTGCGGCGCTGGCGTTTTACATCAAGCGCGGCAACCCCGATATGTACACCGGCTCTGGCGATAACGGAGGCAGCCGGGAAATCCCGATTGCCCCCGGCATGACCTTTGACGACCTCGCACCCGGCGAGGATGTCGGCATGATTGAGAGCAATCGCCCCAATGTCCACATGGTGGACTTCAGAAATGGCCAGTTGCGTGCAGTTGCGGCCGGAACACGTACCAGCTACTCAAGCATCGCCCGCGAATATGCCGGTAGTTACTCAAGCCAGCGCCAGGAGTTGGTTGAGCAGGATGAATCCAACCGCATCTTGCAACAGTGGTTTTGCGCCGGCTGGTCACGGCCTGTTTATCGCCAATGGCTTGTCGCCGAGCAACTTAACAAAGTTGATCCGTTAAAGCTGCCTAGAGAGCTGGATATTCGCACGTTATTTGATGCCCAGTACTACGGGCCAACCATGCCATGGATTGACCCTCGCAAAGAGGCCGAGGGCTGGGAAATGATGATCGCGGGCAATGCTGCGACAGAGGCCGAGTGGGCTCGGGCGCGAGGCCGCAACCCTGCAGAAGTGAAGCGTCAGCGCCGCCGCGAAGTTGAATACAACCGCGATAACGGCATGTTGACCGCCAACGATCCAGACCCAGAAACCAACGGAGCTAAAAATGAAACGAACTCATCTAGCGGCAGCGTGCGCGACCGCGCTAACCAGCGCCGCGCTGATCGCGCCGCAAGGCAACAGCGTGACGCCGATTAAAGGTAAATACGAGATAAAGGCCTCTGCAGAAGGAGCCGTGACTCTGACCATGTACGGCGACGTTGGCTGGGACTTTACCGCCAAGAGTATTGCCCGCGACATTGCTGCTGTACCAAAAGTTACCTCTGTCACGGCTTACATTCAGTCTGGCGGTGGCAGTGTGATGGATGGCTTCGCAATTTATAACATTATCGCCCGCATGCCAGTTCCAAAGACCTTATATGTGGAGGCTGTAGCAGCATCCATGGGGTCAGTGATCGCCATGGCATTCGACAAGTTGATCATGCCTGCAAATGCTTTTCTGATGGTCCATTCCAACTGGGGTGGCGCTTGCGGAACTGCTGAAGACTTACGCGATTATGCCGATCTGCTTGACCGTTGGAAGGAGAGCATGGCCAAAGCATACCGTGATAAAACCAAACAGCCTGATGAGGTTATCAATGGCTGGATGAGCAAAGACACCTGGTTCAGTGCTGATGAGGCTCTGGCCGTTGGCCTTGCTGATGAAGTGATTGAGCCAATTGAAATGGCCGCCTCGATTGACCCCAAACGACTCCAGGAGTATGACAACATGCCGGATAAACTGAAAGCCCTGTTCGCACCGCAGGGGAATGCAGGTGCAACCACTCAGCAGCCAGCTGCTACAGTAGCCACTACAACTCAGCAGCAAGCCGTTGCGACAACTACACAACAACTTGGTTCTCAGCCAACGCAAGCGCAGATCAATGCGGCTGCCGCTGAGCTGAACCGCACCCGGGTTGATGGGCTGAACACCTTGTTTGCCAGTTGGCCTCAGTTTGCCGAGCTGAAAAACGAGTGTATTGCTGACGTTGAAATGACCGCTGAAAAAGCCAAGGACAAGATCCTGGCTAAACTCGGTGAGAATACTACCCCTGCAGCAGCCCAGCCACGCAGTGTGATCATCCATGCCGGCAACGGCAACATTGTCGGCGACTCCATCCGTGCGCAGTTGATGGCGCGCGCCGGTTACGCCGAGCGCGAAAAGGACAACGGCTACACCAGCTATGGCCTGCTGGAACTGGCCCGCGCCTCACTTACCGACCGTGGTATCAGTGTGGCAGGCTACGATAAAATGGGCATGGTGGGCTTGGCCTTTACCCACTCAAGCAGCGACTTTGGCAATATCCTGCTGGATGTGTCGAACAAGTCGGTGCTGATGGGTTGGGAGCAGGCCGAAGAATCCTTTGAACGTATCGCCTACAAGGGCCAGCTTGGCGATTTTAAAGTGGCGCGCCGCATTGGTCTCAATGAATTTGGCAGCCTACGCCAGGTGCGAGAAGGTGCCGAGTACAAACACATCACCACCAGTGACCATGGTCAGAGCATCGCGCTGGCCACCTATGGTGAGATTTTTTCCATCACCCGCCAGACCATTGTTAACGATGACATGGACATGCTGACCCGCGTCCCGATGATGATGGGGGCTGCGGGCAAAGGCACCATCGGCGACCTGTTCTGGGCCGTGCTGACCAGCAACGCCAAGATGGGCGATGGCAAGGCGCTGTTCCACGCCGACCACGGAAACCTGGGCAGTGGTGCGCCGTCGGTTGAAGCCCTGTCTGTGGGTCGCAAAAACATGCGTCTGCAAAAGTCAGGTGGCCGTAACCTTAATATCCGCACTGAGTTTGTGCTCTGTCCGGTGGCGCTTGAGGACACCTTCAACCAGATCATCAAGTCAACCTCTGTTAAGGGCACCGATGCCAACTCGGGCGTGGCCAACCCTGTGAAGGACATGGCCGAGGTAATTGGTGAGCCGCGTCTGGACGACCACAGTGCTGTCGAGTGGTACCTGGCTGCAGGTCAGGGGCGTGACACTATTGAGGTTGCCTACCTGGATGGTATCGACAAACCCTATATTGAGCAGCTGCAGGGCTTTAACATTGATGGTATCGCCACCAAAGTGCGCATTGATGCTGGTGTTGCAGCCCGTGACTATCGCGGTCTGTACAAGTCTTCAGGCCAGTAACATTCACTTCCGGTTTAAGCCGCCTTCGGGCGGCTTCTTTATATCCGAAATCTAAAAGGACAGCCCAATGAAAAACCTTATTCAAGATGGCACCACCATTACTCACGCTCCAACCGTGGCGGTTGTGAGTGGTACTCCTGTGCTGATTGGCGCAATTATTGCCGTTGCCTTGGCTAATGTTCCGGCAAATACACCTGGCACTTTTATTCCAGAAGGCGTGTTTGAACTCGCCAAAGCCCAGGCTGACGATATCGGCCAAGGCGCTCAAGTGTATTGGGATGCAGCTGCCAAGGTGATCACTACCACAGCCACAGATAACACCCCGGCAGGTAAAGCCTGGGCTGCTGCCGGTAACGGCGCGCTCTATGTCGAAGTGAAGATCAATGTCTGACATTGATCAGCTCTTTTCCATGAGTAGAGCAGACAGACAGGCGGCGAAGTTTCGCCGTCTGTTTGAACGCATGGGGCAATGGTGCAGGATTGTTCCTTTCGACGGCGCTGAGCCCGTTGTAAGGCTGGTGAATCTTGCCGGCTCAAAAGGCGAGATAGCCGCATCAGCAGGCAATGAATACATGCCTGAAAAAATTATGCAGGCCGAGTTTCTGGTGCAAGATGGCAAGGTTTTCTCCGGCGACACTGTTGAGCTTGGAGACATTGATGCACATGGTGATTTTGTTGCCGATGGCGCCAAACTGAAACTGACTCTGCTTTCGGCAATAGACGCAGTGTCTGTCACTTATGTTTATTTGGAACTGTAATGGCCAGCATTCGAGCTGAGGGGTTCAACGCTGTCGCCAGAGAATTGCAGCGAATACGAAATGCCCAGGCACCGGCTATCGCTGCAGCTGTGAAAGAGGCCACCCGTTTTGGCGAAGAACTGGCAGTTAACGAAGTATTCAAGCGTTACGGCTTTCGTGATCGTAGTTATGTTGCCCGCCACTTGTCAGTTTCATTTAACGAACGAACTCTGCAGGGGCGAGTTTCAGCGCGCTATCGCCCCAGCACTTTAAACCGATTCATTGTCCGCCGTAATACCCGAACCAGCAAAGGCGGCGGCAGCGCAGTTCCTGATGGCATAACGATAGCGGCTATTCGCAACAAACCAACATGGTTCAGAGGTGCGTTTACATTTATTGGCCGCAATGGCAATGAGCTGATGGTGTCGCGCCAAAAAGGTGATAACCGCTGGCGCAGCCTTAAGGGCCGTAAAACCCTATACGGGCCCAGCGTTGCCGGTTCATTCGGTGTTATCAGGGATGAAATAGAGCCCCCCATTATCCGCCATTTGCGTGAGCGGTATCGGCATCACGCCAAGCGTTAGGACATTCCATGATCAACGACATTATTGAACGGCTGCAGTTGGTGCCGGGCGCCACTGTGCGCGAAGGCTTTTATGCCCAGTCATTGGTGCGTGAATCTAAATTCATATTCCTGCAACCGTACACAAGCAAAGCAGACATTCCAGGTATGCAACCCAAATACAAAGAAGGCCTCACTTTGCAAATTGTGGCTGGCATCAAGATACCTGGTTTTACCCAACCTACCAGCGAGCTGATCAATCTATCCAGAGAAATCCGCTCGTGCCTGTTTTCTAACCAACGGGATCCCGCTCGGCCCAACTGGCTTAATGGCGCCTTTGGCCTTGCAGAGTCCGAAGAATGCAAATTCATCATGCCGGAAGCTCATGAACACCACGGCTTGGCAGTGATCACCATCTCCATTTCAAACAGCCCAACCTTCGAGGATAGATTATGAGTGTAATAGTCAAAGAGTCGTACATCGGCGCCGGCATCGTGTACGTTGCCGGCCGGGATGTTGGCAACGCATCCGGCGTTGAAGTTTCAATCGAACAGGAAGGAAAGTCTCTGCCAAACCATCGTGGTGGTGGCGGTAACTATGACTCAGTTACAAAAGTGTCATCTGTAAAACTCAAGATGACACTCAACGCATTCAGCAATGAAAACCTGGCGCTTGCGCTGCGCGGCAAAGTTTCAGTGCTGACAGCTGATCCTGTTGATAATGAGCTTGTTGTTGCAAAACTGGATGGCCTGGCCCCAACCGAGAAGTTGATAGACATATCCCAGCCGGTAACCGTCACCAATAGTGATGGCACCACTGAATACGATGTGGACGTTGATTACTACGTTAGCGCTGCTGGTATCCGCGCCATTGGCACAGGGACGATTGTCGATGGGGCGCAGCTGAAGGTGTCCTATACCTCTGCTGCCGGCAACGCCCTCGAAGCATTGACCGAGGCCGGTGTTACCGTCCCTGTGGTGATCGACGGTATGAACGATGCAAACGGCAAACCTTGTGTGCTGAGGTTCTATCTGTGGAAGCCTTCGCCAACGTCCAGCCTGTCATTGATTACCGATGAC
This sequence comes from Shewanella sp. YQ_9, assembly GCF_043103185.1. NCBI lineage: Bacteria > Pseudomonadati > Pseudomonadota > Gammaproteobacteria > Alteromonadales > Shewanellaceae > Shewanella > Shewanella sp. YQ_9. Next base: position 15,318 of record NZ_JBICJO010000079.1, on the reverse strand, counting down.
TATGGTTCATTCGACATTGAGGGCGAAGTGCTCGCCAACGATGCGATAGTTGCCGCCGGCAAGTCGAAATTCTTCAAGCGCCTGGCTGCTTAATAGTAGTCGTTTCAGCCGTACTGCTGCCTTTGGGCGGTAGTGCGGCTTTTTCTTTGTTGAGCCAATTCGGAAATCTCTATGAGCTTTAAAGACCAAGTGATCAACCTGATCATTCAGGGGCGGGATCTCTTTAGCAGCGAAGCCAAAAAGTCTGAAAAGACGTTGGCCGAGTTGGCTGAACAAAGTGAAAAACTCAACCAACGGCTGGAAGAATTACAAGACCAAAAGCAGGCCGTTGATACAATTGATGATTTAACCGCTGCGGTAAGCAAGGGCACTCGTTCATATTCAGAAGCTACCGCGGCACTTGCAAAGCTGCAGCAGGAACAACGCGACGCAGCCGGCTCTGCCAAAAAACTACAGCAAGAACAGGCTCAGGCTGCCACTCAAACCGCAAAGCTTGAGCAGGATTATCAGCAGCTGAGTGATGAGCTGCAACAATACAACTCTCAGATAGATGCTACGCGGGCCAGGCTTGAACAACTGACAGCAGAGCAGCAATCCGGGGCCGTGGCCAGCGGCAAACATGCAACTGCCATAGCGGCTGCCAAAGCTGATCTGCAGGCGCTGGAGCAGGCTCAGTCATCAACCAGAACCGCCGCCGACCAGCTTAACACTGAGTTGGAACAACAGCGCCAGGTACTAGATAGGCTCAATACTGAATCAGATGAGGCGGCGCTGGCCAGTGCCGACTATGCGGCTAAAGTAAAACTCGCCAGGGGCGAACTTAACACACTGGGCTCAAGCCTCAACAAAAACCAGCGCACGCTTAATCAGCAAAAGGCTGTTCTCGATAAAGCCGGGATCAGCATGGATAAGCTGGCCGAAGCCAGCGAAGACCTGAAACAGCAGCAAGCGGCGGCTGAAAATGCGCTTGAGGGCGTTAATAAAAACCTGGCGCATCAGAACAGGCTGCTTGATGAAAGCAGCAAAGGCGCCGAGGATTTTGGCGGTTCAATAAAACAAGCCACGGCATCACTGCTTGCCATGGCTTCGGCTTATATCGGTGTTGATCGCCTCTGGGCTAGTTTGACAGGCATCTTATCGGCAGGTGATAAGGCCAAGGCATTCACTGCCCAAATGACTGCCATGATGGGCAGCTTGTCTGCCGGCGAACAGGCCACCGCTTGGATTAAAGAGTTTGCAAACAATACCGGCTCAAAACTCGATACTATCAAGCAGGCCTTTGCCAGCCTGAAGGCGTTTGGTATAGACCCCATGAATGGCAGCCTGCAAGCCATGGTGGACTATAACGCCAAGCTCGGCGGTAGCCAAGAAAAGCTAGAGGGCATAATTCTTGCCGTCGGCCAGGCGTGGGCTAAGCAAAAGCTGCAAGGGGAAGAGATACTGCAGCTTGTTGAGCGTGGCGTGCCCGTGTGGGAGCTGCTGGAGAAAGTCACAGGCAAGAACACGGTGCAGCTTTCAAAGCTTTCCGAACAAGGCAAGCTCGGGCGTGAAACTATCCAAGCCCTGTTTGAGGAAATGGGCAAGGGCGCCAACGGCCAAGCCGCAAAATCACTCGAGCGCCTTTCCGGACAGGTCAATGTGCTGTCAAACAATTGGGAATTGTTTCAGCAGAAAATTGCCGATTCAGGTCTGTATGAGGTTGGCCTGCAGTTTCTGGATGATCTCAACAACAAATTTGATGAGCTCAACGGCAATGGCAAGCTGCAACAGGCTGCTGCGGATATCAGTAACTTCTTCTCCACTATCATCAAAGATGGCGGCGAAAGTCTCACTGCAACCATTGATAACATCCGCGCTTTCACTCAGGGGTTAACTGTTGTTGGCGCCAGTATTCAACTGGTTTGGAACGGTATCACTGCAGGCCTGTCCACACTGGCAATGACCGCCACGGCTGCCTATGCGACCATTCTCAGCGGTTGGGCAAAACTGCTTGATGCTGTTGGAGTAGATGCTCTGGCTGCCAAAATCCGCGAGGCGACCGGGGCCATCTATGCGATCTCCAAAGGTTTCAAGGATCAGGTAGAGCAGGACGGCGCCGATATTCGTCAGGCATGGACAACTGTTACTAAAGCGATGGCCAAGAGCAGCAAGGACTCTTACAAAGCCAGCGCAACTGCCGCCAAAGAATCTGCCGCTGAACAGAAAGCAGCGGCAAACGAAACATCCAGCGCACTCGACAAACAAGCCGCAAAAGCCAAGGCCTATGAATTAGCTATGGCCAAGGCTGGGATCACAACCGTTCGAGCTCTGCGCGAGCAGGCTGATATTGCCAAGTCAACGTTTGCTCAAGTTTCCGCGGCCCTGAAAGACGGTACCGCATCAGCCTATGATCAAAAGCAAGCGTTTTTGGAGTGGGCTGAGGCTGAGGTAAAAGTGGCTGCAGCTGGAAAGCAGCAGGTTTCGGTAATGGTACAGCAAGCCGCCGCGGCCCTAGGCTTAAACGCTGAATTGCAGCGACTCATTGCTACTCAGCAAAACTTGAGTAACTCGCAACAGAATGTTGAGCAGGGAGCTGACAACACCGCAGACTCAGTGGAGCAATCCGGCGAGCGAATGAATCAGGCCATGCAGGATGTCGGCGACACTACTGAGAATGTTGGCAAACAGGTATCCGGGGTAGCGGCTGTTATCAGTCAAGCCGGTTATGCAGCTTATGCAGCGGTAAAAGAACTCAGCGAGGGAACGGTTGCGCTGTTCAAATCGCTGACATCAGGTGTCGCTGCATATAACCGTGAGTTGTCTGATATTGAGCAAACGCAAGAGAAAATCGAAAACCTGCGGCATGCCATTAACGAGCTTTATCTTGAGCAATCAAAAACACTCGATTTTACCCGTCTGCGCCGCTGGCAGTATGAGCAGGACATAGCCAGCAAATCTGCTCAAATGGCCTACTACGAGCAGCGTGTAGAGTTGCTGAAGTTAGTTGAAGCATTAGACGATACTGACAGTGCCAACATGCAATTGCTACGTAGTGCCGAACACGCAAGCAAGACCCTGGGGCTATTGAACGAACAGGATCTTGATCTGCTCACTGCCGCAATAGATAAGGCGCGTTCGAGAATGGACGCTCTGAAAGACTCGGCATCAGACACGCTCAGCTCATTGCTTGATGAGCTGGACGAGTACGAAGGTCGCCAGGCAGATATTGAGAAGCGCCGTTATCAGCAGGAGTTGGCCGATATCAAAAGCCAGCTGGCGGCCGCTGAAAAGACTGGCGACAGGGAGCTGCTTGATCAACTGCGCCGCGCCGAGCAGACGCTGAACAAAGTTTACAAGTATCGCACTGAGGAAGTTAAAGCCCAGCAACAACAAAACCAGCGCGACACTCAATCAAACCCCACTTCTACCCAGCAGCAAGCCCAAACAAAACAAACAACCAGTCAGGCCAGTTTCGGCAATAGCTATAACGCCACACTGACTCTGATTGTTGAGGGGCGCCGTACCCAACTGGATACCAATAAAGATCAGTTGGACGAGCTGCTGCGTTCTATCGAGAAAGCAAAACTGACCCAGGGGGGCTAATGCAGCGCATTGACACCATTATCCCAGAGCACCAGCAGTTGCTCTGGTTGAACCAAAACGAACAGCAGCGAGTAATGGCTGTGGCAGAGCGCGGCGGGAATGGGTCCCTGATATACGAGCAATTTGTTTTGCCTGGCGGGTTCCCTTTGGTCATCGGCACCGCCAACTCGGGAATGACCCGCGCAGATTTTGAAGCGCTGCAACAGCACAACTATTCAACCCTCACACCGTTTGAACTGGAGCTCGATGGCAACAGCTGGAATGTGATCTGGGATAACCGCGATGGCCCGGCTGTTGTCGGGGAGGATCTATTCCCAACAGTCGGCGGCGACTCGCTGCTGAGCAATGTCGTTCTTAAATTCCTGACTGCAGAGGCATAGCATCGTGATTAATCGGAACAATCTGATAGTTTACAAACCCGAAAAGCTTGGCCAGAACGAAGATGCCGGGGGCCAGCGTACTCTTAACCCCATTCGGTCGGGGATCCTGAATGAATTATTCCGGGCCATTTCCGATGTGGATCACGCTGAGGCCGCCATTGATATCGCCAAAGCGTTTCCGTCACTGGTCACCCAGGACACGGCAACACTGCGCGGGGCGCATGTTTTCTGGTCTTCGCCCCCTCAGGATCCTCTGGTCAATCTGTTTCTGGTGGAGTCGCCAACCCTGGATGATGCCAGCCGCATGCCGGAAATGGTTAACGCCATTGAGTCATCGGTTACTGCTGGTTCACTGTTTCGATCCGGGGCGCCCGGGTTCCTGCCAAATCAAAACTCTTTCAGCCGCGAATATCTGGAAAGCATTTACATGCTGAACGGCAAAGAATACGTGCGCCGGATAGATCTCAGAGTAGGGCAGATCATTGCCATTTCAACCGAGTATGAGGGCCAGGAGGATAAGAACTGGCCGCGCCGCACTCATTACGCAATGGTGACTGAAACCAATGCCCCAGGTAACAACATCGGCAACATAGTGTTTGACCCGCCGATTGATTTTGCGACCCCTGAGCATGACAGGTTGATCAACGGTGAGGCCAACTGCACCAAGCTGCGCCTCACCAACTCGGCCGACAATGTGATTTTCCACGGTGTCACTAAGCTAACCGCTCCCGCCGCTTCCGGCGATAACAGCCTGGCGGTGAAAGAAACCAAGCAGCAACTGCTGCCTGCGATTGTTACCGAGCAAACCAAGGCGGGGATCCGTATCACTGCAGGCGATAACAGCATTGTGCGCAAGATAGTGACTACCGCCGCCAGTGGCGCCCAGAGCTACAGCTGGCCCGCTGTTGATGTGCTGCAGGGTGAAAACCAGAACGTGGATTATCAGCCGGTGATTAGCTTCATTTCCGGCGGCGTGATCTACGGTAATGAGGAAGCCGTGGTCACTGTGGGCACGGGTGAAATTGCCGCGACACTGACACGAAAGCCGGATTTGGGCTCGGAAGTGTCATGTGCCTATATCAGCTCGGATGTGTATCAAGAACACATGCTGGCTGACCCACTGCCCCAGGGTGCGATAATCGCAGAAGGCAGCTTTTTTGGTAGCGCTGTCGAAGACTCAAACGGATGGGGCGCCCCGATTACGTCAGAGAAAGATAGTGCTCTATACAGCTTTAACACCAGAGTTGCGATTGTTGACTATGAGGGCGGCATAGTCACATTTGAACAGGGATACAGTGACCGTGACATACAGTTTTTGATCCGCAGCCAGGTAGGCGAAACAGAGTGTGCCTTTAATCTCAACTCGCAGGATCCTCTGCTGGACTCGCTCTATATCCAAGTGCAAGCGGTTGCCGGTTCACTGCTCAGCGCCAGCGGCAATAATGACGGAACGGTAACCGGCGCCGGGGTAAACGGCACTATCAGCAACGGCCTGGTAACCCTGACGTTTGATCAGCCGGTAAACCTCAGCACTCTGACCTATGACCTCACTGAACGTGTGCGGCTGCTGCCGCCGCCAGAAATGTATGGCCTTAACCCGCTGAGGATCCCCGGCGGTGGCCAGGTCGATATTTTCCGCAAGTTCGGCACTGTCAGCGTTCAGCACAGCAACTTTCAGCCGGTGAATAACCCGCAGGCAGGGCAAACGCTCAACGTGCGCCAGAATGCCCGTTTTGTTGATATCACGGATGCCGATGGCCTCAGCCTCTGGACAATAGACGATCAGCATTTCGAGCATGACAAAGAAACCGGCGTGGTAACAATCCAGAGCGCTTTTCCTGGCTTCACCGCGCCTTTCATTCTGTCAGACACTATTGGCGAGCTGGCCATGGTAACCGGAGTATCAGATAACTCTTTGCTGCTCGCCGGCCAGTTGAAAAATGATTATCAGCTTGGCGCCACAGTATCGAGCATTCTCAAACTTGGTGAGCTGGAATCCCGCATCGGTGAGGTGCGCGATATGACCGCCTGGGACGGCAATTGGGATCAAGACGGGGCGCCAGCAAATGGCAGCTTGAACGTGATTGAATACCCCATCGAAGTGGTCAACGAAAGCGCGGTAAATGAAGACTGGGCGCTGGTGTTTACCGGCTCAGGGGAAACCTTCAAGCTCATTGGCCGCGGTCGGGGCCAGGTGGCCACTGGTGACACATTGAATGACTTTATTCCAAACAACCCGGCTACAGGACTGCCATTTTTCATCATTCGCCAAGGCGCGTTCGGCGGCGGCTGGCAACCGGGTGAAGCGGCCAGGTTCCAGCAGTATGCTGCATCAAAACCAGTCCAGGCAATTCGCTCAGTCCAGAGCGGCCACAGCCAGATAACCGATGATAAATCTGTGCTCAGCTTCCGTGGTACCGAATCGTAATCAAAGTCTCAGCCCAACCGGGCCTTAATTTGGAGTTTATCAAATGTCTTTACCAGTAACGGTTTACCGCTGGGACGATCCCGGCGCACCTCAGCTGCAAAATAGAACTTATGCTGAATGGATTGAGATCCTTCGCAAGTGCTTGGTTGATGGATATGGCACCAAACAGCCTGCCGGGTGGAGCGTTATTTTGGACGATGCCGCAAACAACTACACGATTTTCAAAACTGCTGACACTGTACCTGGCTATCCTGGTGGTTGCATGTGGTTGTCATCAAAGAACAAGAATGGCAGCAATAATGAAATTATGCAGGTAAGAACCGCTCCGGCAATATCATTGTCCAATCCTGATTGGGCTTCTGTTCCGGGTGTAAGTTACCTTTTTTCTTGGGGTGGTTCTTACGCTACAAAGTGGATCGTTATTGCCACTGCCGTTTCGTTTTACATCATAACCAGCTCAGACTATAGGCCGACAATGGCACAGGGCACCTATGAGCATCCAGCATTCGGGATCGGTAGCATTGACAGCTTTTACGTTAATGATGTTAACGGCTTCGGGATTCTGACTGTTCATAACAATTCAGACAACCTTAACTCTTCATGGCAGTTTGCCCTTGGTTACACCAACAGTACTTCATTAGTTGGAAGATATGGACAGGTCACAGGTGAAGATACCAGAAAAGTTCATGAGGCAGCCATGTTCTTTCCTATGTCGCAATCTCTTTCCACTGCGCACAATGGGGAGGGCTCGCCAAACCCAATATACTCGAAAATGGCCATAGTCATGGACGCATATAATGCATCAAACACCGGCGACGCATACAAGGACTCAGAGGGAGTATTATTCAAAGATAGCCTGTTACAGCCTCTAATAAGAGGGCAGTTCCCTGGGTTGTTGCTGAGTTCATCGCCCGCATATTCTGATGCTCTTTTCCCGGTCACCAAAGTGATTAATGGGGTAGAACACTATTTGGTTCCCAACCCATATAACGGAGCTTGCCAATACTGGATTAATGCGGAGTCATGGTATGAGTAAAGTGCTTGTAGCTTCACAAGATAAGACTATCCCCCGCAATATGTCGAAACTGACCATTGTTAACGCCGATGTTGCGGCTGAGAGATACATGGTTATTGACCGTGATACCTGCAAGGTATTGCGGGTCGGTGTGTTTGGCAGTTCCCACGACAGAACGCTGATATTTTCTCCAAGATATCAGCACACAAACTCAGTGATATTGATGATACTGGATGATGACAAGCAATATGCTGCCGAGGTTATCGACGGCATAAAGCTGGAGGCTGCTGATGCGAATATTCCAGTAGTGTAAGGATAACCGATGAGATTCAGCAAAGCATGGATCGAGCTTCAATCGCCGGTATCACCAAAATTCGATAAGGGCGGGGTAACCATCACATTCAGCCGACCATGGCAGAATGTGACTTCACCCGTTGAGATAAAGTTTGGTGGTGATATCCCACCGGATCCCGGGCCGGATATTCCAGAGCCGTCTCTTGGCGCCGATATCGCTATTCGCTGGATCCATATTCAGCAGACTGAGCAGCAGCTGCAGCTGCCTATGGTTGGGCCGCACACTACGGCCCAGCTGGCACTTAGCTGGCAGAGCCCGACGACCATTGCCGACCGGCTGCAGGTTTACTGGAGCCAAGGCAGGCAGCATGGTATTGAGGTACTGGCAAACTGGCAAAGTAAAGATGCCCTGCAGCATTCAACTGCAGTTGCCTGGCGCCTGCCGGTACCGCTGCAGACGGCCGCCGGTATTCGCTGGTTAAACCCTGCAGCCTGGCAAGCCATCTGGCAGCTTGGATGGAAAGCGCTTAGCAGTGTTTATTTACCTCAGCCCATTGCTTGGGCCTTTGGTATTGAATGCTATGGCGAAACCGAGATCAGCTACAGCCATGAAGATCAGCGCGGCGCAGAACCTGCCATAGCCTGGGGGCCGCATCGGGGTGTTTGGATTTGCTCTGATGCCTACCTGCCACCTGAGCCAGGGCCAATCACTATCCGTTTCAGTGAATCTTGGCAGGACAACCAGAGCCCAGTCAGCTTGAAGTTCAAGCCAAACCCACGGCATTGCTACTGGGATGATGGCGGCGGCTTGATAGATGCCAATCCGGTTCAGCCACCGCTTGATCTCAAAGTCCCCATTGAACCCCAGATCCGGAGACTGTATTTAATGCAACCGACACTGACCTGTCACCGCCTCTCTGATAACCGCGAGCTTGTTATTACTGAATGCAGCATTACTGACAGCCGCAGCCAGTTTGTGACCTCTGGCAGTATCAAGTTTTCAAGCAAAGTGGATGCGCTTCTTGCCGTTGACGAGGTGCTGAGAATTGGCATTAACGGCTATGAGTTTTACCTGCTGGCCGAGGCGCCGAGCAGCAGCGAAGCATGGGCCTCTAACAGCTACACCTCAGCCGCCAGGGGCCGGGCTTCTCAGTTGGCATGGCCCTGGAAGCGTGAGATCAGTTACCACAATCAAGCGGCCCGGTCATTCGCCGGTTGCCTGAGCGATATTGTAGCCAACAGCGGCTGGAGCATTGAACTGGTTCAGGTACCTGACTTTGTGATCCCGGCAGGGGTTTGCTCAGTTAGCGGCAAAACGCCGCTGGATGCCGTGGCCGAGTTGGCCGGGCTGGTTGGCTGCATGGTGGACCCGGACGAAGATAACAGCAAACTCAGGATCCTGCCGCGCTGGACCTATACGCCCTGGAGCATGGCCGCTGCAATTCCTGACGTATTGCTGCACGATGCGGTGATCTTCAATCACAGCGAGCAAACAGAACGTGGCCAGCAATGCAATGTCGCCTGGGTGCGCGGGGAACAACAGGGCGTTTCGGTAGAAGTTCGGCTTAATGGTACCGCCGGTGACGAACCAACAGACGATATCAGCAACATGCTGATTGTTGATACCCAAGCCGCCAGGCTGGCAGGTACCAATGCCATTGCCGATTCAGGTACCAAGCGCCGAGTCAGTATCAACACCACAGTGATGGCCGACTTGCCGCCGCTGCGCCCTGGCCAGCTGATTGGTATTACCTGGCGCGGTGAAGTCTATAAGGCGCTGTGTGATACCGTGACCATCAGCGCAAACATGAGCAGTAGCGGCCTTACCGTGCGCCAGAACGCTGGTTTAATCAGACAGGGGGCATAATGCTGAAACAACTGAAACGTGAGCTGCTGCCAGCGCGTGAGATAGCGAAGGTCAACGCAGAGAACGCAGATGGCACAGTGACTGCTACCACGCGCAGCGGTAAAACATTCAGGGCAACAGGCAGCGGCAATGTTGGCTCATACGTTTATATTCAGGATGGCCGGGTACTGGGCCCGGCGCCCGACTTGCCGCACTCGCAAATCCTTGTGTAGACTGAAACAGATCAAGGAGGAACAGCAGCATGAGAACGATAGCGCTAATATTGGCCCTGGGTTCTTCGGCAGCATTTGCAGAGGTGTACGAGTGCGAGCCTGGGGTTTTCCAAGCAGAGCCATGTAGCATTGACAGCAAGCCGTTAGAGCTTCGACAAGGATCCAACGTTGAATACCGGGTCCCACCTAAAGTGGAATATGAACCTGCTGTGGAAGAAAAACCTTCCACAGACATGACCAATAATCACCCTTGTTATGGGAAAAAAATACCACGTGATGCAATACGTTGGCGGCATTTGGCTATTTGTATGACCGAGAGCCAAATGCTGAGTATTGCTGGGCCTCAGCAATACAACGTTTATGAGTATTATAAAGACGGTAAGCATTACAAAGAGTATCGGTTCACCGAACCCCGTTATGGATTTCCGTCTTATGCGATAGTGGAAGGGGGGTATGTGGTCGATCCTGGCGGCAGCAAGAGTTTTTCTAACTCCCAATAGCAACTAACAGCGCCAGTAACGTAGCCCACAATGACCATTTGGACATCAGCAGTGAACGATGGGAAATATGGTCATTGTACGCTTGCGGGGTAAGCTCCCATTTTACATAGGATGCATGCGAGTATGTTGAATCTACCTTAGTATTGAATTCCAGATGGCCTTCCCATAGATCCAAGCAAATGCTCCGCAATACCGTGGCAACGGTGTGAACACCTATACCGTTTAGCTCCTTCGAATTTGATGCAGAGAGCACGCTGAATCCATTTTTCCCGTGATCTAAAACGTATTGGGTTACACGAACTATATCAGGTTGACTATTCTTGTAACGATTCTGCTTGGTAAATGATAGCAAGCTAGTGAATGTCATCGTCTTTCCTTCATGGTTTACAGTGTTTCCCATACTAGCCATTGTTCATTTCCCCGTCACCTGTACCCGTTAACGGGTACATCAACTTGAATAATCCCCAAATCGCATACTAAACTGTATATATATACAGTATGGTTTGTGTCAAATGAAAGTCATTCCTTTACTCGCAAGAGCCGGGATAACAGGCTTCGAAAGCCCGGCAGCGGATTATTATCAACTTCCGTTGAGCTTAGATGAGCTCTTGGTTGAACATCCCAGTGCTACATTCATAGGACAAGCAGCAGGGGATTCTATGCAAGGAGTTGGCATTTTCGAAGGAGATATTTTGATCGTAGATAGGCACATAAAAGTGTTGAATGGGGATGTCATTGTGGCAAACCTCAATGGTGAATTTGTATGCAAGTTAATCGACACTGGCCGCAGACAACTGGTCTCTGCAAATGAACATCATCAACCTGTTCCTATCTTTGAGTGGGATCAGTTTTCGGTTGAAGGAGTGGTTATCCGTTCTGTGCGTTGCCACCGCCCCAGTAGACTGCTTCATTCTTGCTAATGTTTGCTTTAGTTGATGCCAATTCTTTTTACTGTTCCGCTGAACAGGTATTTAGACCAGACTGGCGTGGTAAACCACTGGTTGTGCTATCCAACAACGATGGCTGTGTTGTGGCAGCCAACAAACAAGCCAAACACGCTGGGGTTGAAAAATTTAAGGCTTACTTCGAGGTTAGGGAGCTTTGTCAACGGGCTGGCGTAATTGCTCTTTCATCCAACTATGAACTGTATGGTGATCTCTCAGCGAAGATGATGCAGATCATTGGCCGTTTTGCCCCCGAACAGCATGTATATTCGATAGACGAATCCTTCCTCTCGTTTGCCCGAGGTAATTTGGAAAGCAAATGCCTGGTAGCGCAAGGTACCGCGATTCGTCGTGCTGTTTGGAAAGAAGCTCGCTTGCCAGTATGTGTCGGTATTGGTTCAACGTTAACGCTTGCAAAAGCTGCCAATCACGCAGCTAAAAACCTTGATGGTTTTAATGGCGTATGTGTGATTGATTCTGAAGTAACTCGCCGTCATGTGCTTGAGCAAATTGGCGTAAGTGATGTGTGGGGAATTGGCCGGCGTATCTCAGCAAAACTCTTGATGATGAATGTCAAAACTGCTTGGCAGCTTGCCTGTTTACCCCCAGGGCTTGTTCGAAAACAGTTCAATATTGAGATAGAAAGAACGGCAAGAGAATTGTCCGGTTTACAATGCAAGCAATGGGACGAAGCACGGGTAGATAAAAAGCAAATTTTTTCTACTCGCTCAGTTGGTGAACGGATAACTGATGTTCAATCTCTGGCCGAAGCTATCGCTAAGCATGTTGGAGTAGCAGCTGCGAAAGCAAGAAAGCAGGGGAGCCTTACCAGCGCTATATTGGTGTTTGCTAACAATAGTCCTTATGATGAGCGGCCCGTTGGGTTTAAGCAGGTGGTACGGATCCCGGTACCAACTAATTGCTCTACGGTTCTCACCGCAGCAGTAAGTCGAGTCGTCCCTGAACTTTATCGCCCAGGTGTGCGCTACTACAAAATTGGCGTTGGTTTACTCGACCTCATAAGCGACAAACACTTCCAGCCAGATCTATTTACACCTTCACCAGCGGACCCTCGTCTTATGCAGGCATATGACGCACTTAACAACCGTTATGGATCCGATACCCTTTTTATTGCCGCTCAGGGGATTGAACAGAAATGGTCAATGAGGCGTCAGTTACTAACCCCGCAATACACTACCAATTGGCATCACTTACCAATGATCAGCTGTAAGTGAAGGTTAAGGAAGATCGGGGGGAGGCGGGCTGAATCCCATGACACAAATAGTCTATATAAGTGGCAAATGAGTGTTGTGTACATTGGTGAGTACATTTTAGAAAGGCTTGTCTTTAAAAATCTTATTTTAATCAATGCGTTGTTGTTTTATGTTTCATAATCATGCCAGAATATGGAAGGCTGAGGTTGGGCTTGACTCATGCTGATGACTTTGGCTCTGTAGACAAAAGCTTATCTTAACATTTTTTTACGGAAATGGGATTTTGCCAGCATTATCGCTGGTATTTCGGTTAAAAACCGCCCTTGGTGAATCGATGGCCTCTGGTTACAATAAGCGGCCTGCCGGCAGGGACAACGAGGTTCGGATTACCCGAAGGGATGCAGATGTACAGTCAGTTTTTCAGTTCACCCACCATAGTCAATCTTTCAATGCCGACTAGGTTGTGCCTCAGCCTGCCGGACAGTGTCAGTGATTTTGTGTTGTCGGAGGCCTTGCGCTCGCCGCTGCTTGAGTGGGTAATGCTTGAAGGAGAAGACAAGGCTTCGCAGGGGCAGTTTATTTTGAGGCTGCAACCTTTTCTGACTCAGCAGTTGCTACCCTTGGAATCCGTCAGGAAGGATGGAGTGTCGCGCACGGCAGGTCAGGGCTTTAGACTCTACTCTGAAGTTGGAACCAGTACTTCAAGTTGCATCGCTGCCCTGAGGCAGGGAGTGTGTCTCGATTTATGGCCGGGGCAGACATTTCTCTGCTCGTTACAAACCGGCAGATTCGAGCTGCTGCCCCTGGAGCAGGATTTGCGTTTGTCCCAGGAGCCAAGAGAGATCATTCTGGCCAAGACAGCGTTGGCCGAAGCTCAGGATTATCAAGCCAGTAGTGAAAAGTTGGCGGTGCAACTCAGTGAAGTGACTCAGGCTCGAATCAGGCTGGAACGATACCAGCAGGCGCATGGGGCTAAATTGCCCGAAGGCCTGCTCAATGAAGTCTGGCATCTGCTCACAGGTCTATCTCAGAAACGCCAATGGCTGCTGCGATGTTATAATCAGTCGCTTGAGCGTCCCAATTACCGCCAGAGTGCCAACCATGATGGCACCGAAGAAAGGCTCAGGCGCGCGCTTGAGTGCTATGAACTCTTGTCATCGCCGGAGCTCAATGCCATGGTCAGGCAGTTGACCGACGAAGAGTAAAACCACCTTGGGCTGCAAAGCCCAATTCTGATGGAAGTAATGCATGACTTATATTTGTCCCCTGTGCCGCAGCGAGTTGGTGCAGGACGGAAAACAATGGCGTTGTGGCCAAAACCACAGTTTTGATCAGGCAAAGGAAGGCTATGTCAATCTGTTGCCGGTGCAGAAGAAAAACTCCCGCGATCCCGGTGACAACAAGCAGATGATGCAGGCCAGGCGCGCTTTTTTGAACGCCGGCTATTATCAGGCTCTCAGCGACAGGGTCAACGAGCTGGCGCAGGAGTATGGCAAGGGACAACCCGAGATTTTAGATCTGGGCTGCGGTGAAGGCTACTACAGCGAGCGTTTGCAACAAGCTGTTGGTGGCGAACTCTATGGATTGGATATTTCCAGAACCGCGATTCGCTATGCCGCCAAGGCACATCCCCAGATGCGCTTTTGTGTGGCCAGCGCCTACGACATGCCTTTTGCCGATGCTGCTTTTGATCTCATGTTGCGTATCTATGCGCCATCAAAAGATCAGGAGTTGGCGCGGGTGTGTAGGCCAGGCGGCATTTTTATCTGTGTATCCCCAGGCCCCAGACATCACTTTCAGTTGAAAGAGATCATCTACAGTGAGCCAAGAGAGCATGAGCAGACCAAGTCAGAGCTACCGGGTTTTGGTCTGCTGCATGATGAGCGATTGCAGTGGCCGCTGGTTTTACCGGCCGGACAGGTTTGCAATGACTTTTTGGAGATGACTCCCTATGCCTGGAAGCTCAGCGCCGAACAAAAACAGCAGCTACAAGCTGAGGGATTGGGTTGTGAGCTGGATTTTTACATTCAGGTTTACCGGCGTAATACATAAGACGTAGAACTATAAGATAGGTTTCAACTTGTTACGGCAAATACTCGAAATTTAAGTAAAAAAAACCTCAAGGGCTCAATTAAGTTTGTTGACTTATCTCCAGAATGATTTATAGTCTACTTAGCTTGAAAGTTGGGCTTATTTTTATGTCTTCAATACGACCAGTTCGTCCTGTAAACATAAGTAATACCGGCATTTTCAGCTCCACCGCCGTTAAGGCTTAAAAGATAGTTTTATTTACAGGATTTATATCATGTCACAAGTAACTGGTGTAGTTAAGTGGTTCAACTCTGACAAAGGTTTCGGTTTCATCGAGCAAGAGTCTGGTCCAGACGTGTTTGTACACTTCCGCGCCATCAACTCTGACGGCTTCAAGACTCTGGACGAAGGTCAGAAAGTATCCTTCACTGTTACTCAGGGCCAGAAAGGTCCTCAAGCTGAAAACGTTTCTGTTATCGGCTAATCGCTTTTCGGGGTAACCCGAGCGATACAGTAATAAACCGCGTGAACCTACACTCTTTGGTGTAAGGAAGCGCGGTTTTTTTATGCCTTGATTTTTATGTATTGGCTTTTTATGTCTTCATAGTTAAGCCAGCTCAATTTCTATCTCTTCAGTCTTTTATCTCTTCAACAAGTGGTCTCTGGCTAGAGCTTTTGTTCTAATTTGTAGTGATCTCTCAACTTAAGATTAACTTATTTCAAGCTATTACTCTGTTTTAAAAAATATACCTTCATTTATCCCGATAACCGCAATTGAGTCTCTGATTTATCCGATTTTGGCAGGCCCCCGGTACGACTTCTGTCAGGCCCAAGCCACTCCTTACGAAAAA
>NZ_JBICJO010000078.1:0-25079 GCF_043103185.1 Shewanella sp. YQ_9 | reverse complement strand
CGCACTGCGGGCTTTTTTATTGCTTTTTCAGTAATGGCTGGCCTGCTCGGGTGGTGAAAACTTGTATCCTACACCCCATACGGTAGTCACTACGGGCTCACTCTTGGGACATGCGGCCAATTTGGTGCGCAGACGGTTGATATGGCTGTTGACCGTGTGTTCGTAGCCCGCATAATTTGAACCCCAAACGCCTTGCAACAGTTGCATCCGGCTGAATACCTGTCTCGGTCGCTTGGCCATAAACAGCAAGAGATCAAACTCTCTGGCGGTTAACTGCAGTGGCCGGCCAAAGGCCTTGACCTCGCGGGTAGCGCTATTGATGCTGAGGCCGTTGAATTCGAGTTGCTGACCCGGCAGCTTGATGTATTCGCCCCGTCTGAGCCAGGCCCTGATCCGGGCACGTATCTCCAAAGTGCCACAGCTTTGAAGCAGGTAGTCATCGGCACCGGCCTCAAGAGCCAGAACCACATCGGCCTCGTTGTCGGACTCCCCCAGAAGCAATAGCGGCAGATTCGGATACTCTTGCCTGAGCATCTGACAACGGCCGAGCATGTCACCGTCAGGCAGTTGGCGTGTCATGATCAACAGGGCCAGAGGTTTACTCGCCAGCAGTCTTCTGGCCTGTTGAAAACTCGTCGCTTGCCATAGCTGGCAGCCCAGAGTCTCGAGATTGAGGCGTTGGATATCGGCCAGGCTCTGATCATGGGCAAGCAGCAGGATCTGCGGTGTGCTGGAAGGGATCATCTTGGGCTCCGAATCAACTCTGGGTATTGGAGTTGACCCGGCGCCGCGGGGTTTTCTTTCAGGCTCTTATCTTGGGAGCAAAGCGCTGAAGACTAGGACTTACGGTAGATCACTATCTTGAGCACCGGATTATCGAACCTGTGCGAGGGCGCCAAGACCGAGTCGACCAGACCGTCATCGGCCGAGATAACCCCAGGATGGAGATGTACTCTATCGACATCATCCCTGGCACTGTTAAAGCCTTCACCGCCATCGGCCGGGCCGGGAATACTGCCTTTGGTTTCTGAGTTGGCTTCGGTGCCGGCATCATAGGCGGGAGCAAGCAGTTGCAAGCTCTCATTGGCTGCCAGGTTACTCAGGTCTACCTGCTGAATGCCACTGAAAGCGTCATTGGTATTCACCAGCATAGTGACCAGGGCCAAGGTCATATTCTCTTCTGAGGTCAGGTTCAGGCTGAAGTCCTGGGTCATCCCGGGGGCCAGCGGAGCTTCGGCGCTCATCAGTGTGTGGACTCCGCTGATATTGGCCAACTCGCTGTTGTCGCCACCTTCTGCGAGTCGCTCGAGTGCCAGGCTTGCCGGCGAGCCGTTTTGCCAGAGTTGCAGCTCTTTGTCGGTAGTCAACAGGGCGATAGGTGATAGAGGTTGGTTAGCGGTTAGGTTGGTCACCCGGATATCGAATTTGCTGGTAGCAGGCTCAGGTTCCGGTGGCTGGGGTGGCGTGCCGGGATGGTCATTGTCCGAGCAGGCTGTCAGCATTACGAGTGCCAGTATCAGCACCAGGGACAGGGCAAAGACTCGGGCCTGAGTCGGTTCTCTAGGGCTTGTAGTGTTCATCTGCCGCTCCTTTACTTGACGGTAACGATCAAGGCGGCAACCGGGTTCAGCCAACGATGGATTCGGCTGTCGACATCGCTGATGCCGCCATTGGGATCTGTATCCCCGAGTAGTCCCGGGTGAATATGCACCCTGTCATTGCTCGAGTCGTCCATCACGCCGGTGCCGTTCTGGCCGCCCATACCATCGGGCGCCGCCGGAATGCCGGGAACTCCAGGCGCGCCGCCACCGGTTATCTGCTCGTCGTTGGCTTCAGTCCCGGCATCATAGGCATTGAGATAGAGGGTATAGCTGCCCGGAGTGCTGGGTATTTCCCAACCGTCCAAGCCGACAAAGGCATCATTGGTGGGCAGCAACATGGCCACCAGACTCAGATGGGTCAGGGCGCCACTATCCAGCATTACCTTTTCAACCCTGGCACCAGGGGCCAGTAAGCCGGCGGCTGGGTTGGCCACAATCACGCCGTTGTTGGCTGTGACTGCCTGTTGCAGTTCGCTGATATCTCCGCCTTCTGCCATCTTCTGCAGGGCAGAGCTTGCGGGCTCTCCGGCTTGAAACAGGTGACTGTTGCCGTCATGGGCGGCGATAAGCAAGGGGGTAAAGTGGTTGCCATGGGTCAGGTTGTTGATACTTATCTCCAACTGGGCGGCTTGGGATAACTGGCTCAGTGGCAGTGTGCTCAACAGCAGTGGTAGTAGTAACTTGGGTTTCATCGGCTTGCTCCTTCTTATGGGGATAAGTCCAGTGTTTACCCTGGAGTTCACCTCAAGGTCGCCGGTTTATCACGAAAACTTCACTTTTTCGGGGCGGGGAATGGCTAATCTGCGGCGATTGTGATTTTCAATTTTGCAAATTGTGCTCAAAAGCACATACCTAACCGCCTTTTACTGCGCCAAATCAACACAATTGGATAACAGTCAGGGCAAGCTGGTGCAGTTTGTCGCGGGCAAAGTGGCGGCAAACGGGCAATGACGCCAGTCAAGAGTTTTAACCGGACGTTAAATGAGGTATGTTGCCTGCCGGAGTCCGGCCATTCTTGGTATCCGGTAACAATCAGCCGTGGTTTAAGATGCACATTGGCAAAAAAATAGGCGTATTTATCCTGGGGTTTTGTATTCCTGCCCTGCTTGCGGTCGCCTACAGTTTGAATTTTTGGTTTGAATACAGTCTGGGTCAGTTCCGGCAGCAAACGCTGGAGCATGAGTATGTCGGAATTGAGCAGCAGTTTACCCGTGAGTCCCGGCGCCTGTTACAACTGGCGCGCCTCTATGTTCCCATTCTTCAAACGCCGGGCGAGTCGCTGCTGAAAGGTTGGCTGGAAGGGTTGCAGTCTTCCAATATCAGTTTGTTTCATCTGCATCAGGGTAAGGTGACGGCGCTGGCAGACGGCAAGACCCGGGTGTCCGGGCAGATAATCCCTCCCGCCGGACTGTTCTCCACCCTGGACAAGGAAGCCTTTGGCGCCGTGATAGTCAATGAGCAACCTTTGCAGCTGGGGTTCTATCGTTTCGATGATGACGAAGCTCTGATAGTCACTCGTTTACTGACCCCTGCGCACCTGCAGAGCCTGGGACAGGCTGACCTTATCCATTCCGTGGCGCTGGCACCGCTGCAACAGCAGGTGAGCCCGGGGCAACATCTTAAGCTGGCCAGTCAAATCCAAGTGCCCACCCTTATTGGGCCTGTGCTGGCGCTGCAGGTTAAACAACAAAGAGATGCCTTCGAGCGGCTGGAATGGCAAAGCCTGTTGGTTGTCATGCTGCTGTTGCTAGGCGGCATGCTGATGGTGGCCGCCGGTTATCTCTGGCTGCGACGCGGCTTGCTGAAACCTTTCGACCGTTTGATGACAGAGCTGAAGGAGATAGATCCCAGCGCCAGACGCTATACCCATGTCAGCGGCAGCGGCGGCGCCGAGTTCAAGGTGTTGGCCGACAGGATCAATAACCTGTTGTTGCGGATTTTTCAGCAGAAAGAGCGTTCCCGAATCACCCTGGAATCCATTGCCGAAGCCGTGATCCTCACCAACAATAAGGCCAGGGTTATCTATCTCAATCCTCAGGCTGAATCCCTGCTCGGGCTGCGCAGTCAACAGGCTTTGGGGCGGACTCTGGATACCCTGCTCAAAAGCGACAATCAACTGGACGAAGAACTGCTCAACTTTATGTCCAGCGGCAGCCGGGTTCCCGAATACAGCAAGGTCACTCTGCAGATGCAGCAGCCGAGAATCATGGAGCGGGCGGTCAGCAACCTCTGCAATCACAAGAGCCAGGTGATAGGCGTGGTGACTGTGCTGCGGGACATTACCCAGGAGGAAACCCTCAAACAGCAACTGAGGTTGAAGGCCAGTGTCGATGGTATTACCGGACTTTACAACCGCAGCGCCTTTGAAGAGCGGCTGCCGGGATACGCCGAAGGCGCCGAGACCCTGGCACTCTGTTATCTGGATCTGGAGCAGTTCAAGCTTATCAATGACAACTGCGGCCATGACGCCGGCGATCAGATGCTGGTCATGGTTGCCAGAGCCATAGAGTCCTGTCTGCAGGGTGACGAGATGTTGGCCAGACTCGGTGGTGATGAATTTGGCTTGGCTATCCGTAACCGCAGTGCTCTGGAAGTTGCCAGGTTCTTAAAACAGGTGGTGAGGCAGGTTTGTCTGCAGATCTTGCCCTGTGGCGGCGCCCATTACCGAGTCGGGGTCAGCTGTGGCGTGGCCTTCCATAGAGGCCCTTGCTCTGCGCCCGCCGAGCTGCTCAAGGATGCCGATATCGCTTGTCTGGCGGCCAAGCGCAAGGGCAGTAGTCAAATTCACTTCTTCGATGATCGCAACAAAGAACTGGCCAATGAACGCAATGCCCCCAAGTGGGCGGTGCGTATTGCCAGAGCCATAGAGGATAAAGAGCTGCTGCTCTATTTCCAGCCGATTAAAGGACTCAACGGCTGTTGTCGCCGTCAAAGGCTGGAGATCTTGCTGCGGATCCGCGACAACAGTGGTCGTATTCTGCCTCCGGCACAGTTTATTGCGGCGGCGGAGCGTTTCAAGTTGATGCCGGAAGTCGATAGGGAAGTGATCCGCAAGGCATTCCTCTGGCTATCCGAGCATCCTCAGCTGTGGCCGGAGATCTGTATCTCCATCAACCTTTCGGGAAACAGCCTGGGCAGTGAAGGTATGCTGGATTACATCGCCGAGATGCAGGGGCGCTATGGCATTCCCAGCTCCTGTGTCTGCTTTGAGATTACAGAGACCAGTGCTATTCAGAACCGAACCCGGGCGATGGAGATGCTCAACCAATTGCGCCGCTTGGGATTTGCCTTTGCGCTGGACGACTTTGGCAGTGGCTTTGCCTCATACGGCTACCTGCGGGAGCTGCCGGTGGATTATGTGAAGATAGATGGCTGCTTTGTCCGGCATCTGGCGACCAATGCCAGGGACTATGCGATAGTCAAATCGATTCACGATGTGTGCCGGGTCATGGGCATAGAGACAGTGGCTGAGTTTGTCGAAAACCAGGAGATCATGGATAAGCTGCTGGAGATAGGGGTCGACTATGCCCAGGGGTACGCCATAGGGCGTCCCAAACCTCTGGAGCAGTTTTTACAATGGGAGAAGCGCCATGAGCGCCGGCAGCAGGGATTGCACTTGCAGGAGGAGTATGCGAGCTTAGCCTGATAACTTCGACTGACAATGGACTGCAGATGGAAGGACTTGCTGATAAGGTCATAGTGATTACCGGCGCCTCGGAAGGTATTGGGCGGGCGCTCGCTCTGGCACTGGCGCCGCTTGGCGGACAACTGGTGCTCAGTGCCCGCAATGAATCCAGGTTGCGTACCCTGGCGATGGAGGTCGAGTCGGTTGGCGGTGCGCCACTGGTGGTTTGTAGTGATGTCGGGCGACAACAGGACTGTGAAGCCTTGATAGCCACGGTTATCGAACGCTTCGGCCGGCTGGATATACTGATCAACAATGCCGGCATGACCATGTGGAGCCGCTTCGATGAGCTCAAGCAGCTGGACATCCTCGAACAGCTGATGCGGGTCAATTATTTGGGACCGGCCTGGCTGACCCATGCAGCACTGCCGCATCTGAAGGCTTCCCAAGGGCAAGTGGTGGTGGTGGCTTCCGTGGCCGGTTTGACCGGGGTGCCAACCCGCAGTGGTTATGCCGCCTCCAAACATGCTGTCGTGGGCTTTTTTGATTCACTGCGAATCGAGTTGGCCGAGGACAATGTTGCTGTGACCGTGATATGTCCTGACTTTGTGGTCTCCGAGATCCACCGGCGGGCGCTGGATGGAGAGGGTAAACCGCTCGGAACTTCTCCCATGGCAGAGAGCAAGATCATGACCGCCGAAGAATGCGCGCAGATGATGCTGCCGGTTATAGCCGGGCGGGGGCGAATGTTGATCACCTCCTGGCGTGGTCGTCTGGGGCGTTTTGTCCGCCTTATCGCTCCAGCCTGGGTGGATAATCTTGCCCGTAAGGCAATAGCGTCCGGGCACTAGCCCAAGAATAAATAAGCCTCCGTGAGGGAGGCTTAGGTGTTCCAGAGATTAAGAGATTACTTTTTGTCGTTGAGGTGCTGGACTATGGTGGCCTTCGCCTCCTCATGGCTGGCCTTGGCGGCTTTGGCCTGAATATGGGCCGTTGCCTTGTGGCCGGTTATATCCTCGGCGATATGCAGCCAATCCGGATGCCAGTAAAACTGGCTGCCTTCCAGTGTCGACCAGTTGTGTACCCCATGAGTTTCACCGTTATATACCAAGTCTTTGATTGAATATCCCATAGTCAGTCTCTCCAAGTTGGAATGGTATTATCATGCGGCCGTCGCGGCCGCATGAGTGTGACGAAGATCTCATTTTAGGTGCGGAAACGGCTGATCAAATGCGCCAGGTTGTGGGCCAACTGACTCAGCTCCTGGCTGGATTGAGACACATGCCCCGTCCCCATGGACACCTTGGAGGCGGCATCACTGATATTGGTGATATTGACCCCCAACTCACCGGTAACCGCTGTTTGCTGCTCGGTGGCACTGGCCACCTGAATCGCCATGTCGTTGATGATGCCGATAGCGGCACTGATCCTTTCAATCGCATCGCTGGCCTCATTGGCGCAGCGAACACTGCCCTGCATCCGCTCGCGGCTCTTTTGCATCACTTCGTTGGCATGCTGAGCTCTTTGCTGCAGCTGTTCTATGGTGCCTTTGATTTCCAGCGCCGAGCTTTGGGTACGGCTGGCGAGAGTTCGCACTTCATCGGCCACCACGGCAAAGCCTCTTCCTGCCTCACCGGCCCGGGCGGCTTCGATGGCGGCGTTGAGGGCCAATAAGTTGGTCTGCTCTGTTATCTGGGCGATCACTTCCAGCACCATGGCAATGGAATCTGAGTCTTTTTGCAACTGGCCTATCACTTCGCTGGCGGCGGTGATTTCCGCATCCGAGCTTTGAATGGTATCCAGTGTCTGCAGCACCACTTGTTGGCCCTCTGTGGTGGCCAGCACCCCTTGGTTGGCTTGATCGGCGGTTTGGGTGGTGTTGCGGGAGATATCGGCAATCGAACTCTGCAGCTCTGTCATGGCGGTAGCCACCTGATCGACCTCAGAGCGCTGTTGCTGCATCTCTTCGGCGGCTTCGGCGGCGACTGTAGTCATCTCTTCCACGGCGGCGGCCAGTTGCACCGAGGCCGCACCTATCTGGGAAATCATCTCATGCAGAGTGTTACGCATCTGTCCCAGGGTTTCGGCCAGGTGTTTGAACTCGCTGCTGCTGAATTTTTCCATCGGAATTTCGGTTGCGAGATCGCCAGAGGCTATCTGCTCCAGCACTTGGGTTGTGGCGCCAAGGGGGATAAAAATTCGTCGCAGCAGGAACCAGCCGGCTCCCAATGCCAGGGTCACAAAGAGGCAGAAGACGATGACCAGACTGCTGCTGAGGGATTGAATTGCCTGTTCACTGGCGCTTCTGGCAGAGCTGACCTTATTGGTTTCCAGTTCCATCAAGGCTTTGAGTTCGGTCTCGACATTGTTGTAAATATGCCAGGACTCCATGGAGGTCAGCATGTTGGCGGTGTTTTCCGGCAGGTCGCTGCTGTCTCGATCCAAAAATTGTTTATGCAGTCCCATAAAGGCTTGCAGTGGCGCATCCAGCTTGTGCAGTTGCACCAGGGTATCTTGCCCGGCACCCTGTTTCAGTTGTGCCAGCGCCGAGTTGATTGCCAGGGTCTGATCCTGCAGGTACTGACGTGACTCCTCACTCATGGGGGCATTCAGTACCCGTCTCAAGCTGTATCCCAGCTGTTCCCGTCTGAGGCCGGATACCAGTTGCAGCAAAGAGGCGGCCTGATCATTGCTGTGGTACTCCCGCTCCAGCAGGCTTATCTGGCTTTTCACCTCCTGCAGGTGATAGGCAATGGTGCCCAATGACAGGCAAAACAGCGCCAGCAGCGCGGCGAACAAGGTGATCAACAACTTGCGCAAAGAAAGATTGGAAAAGATGGCTTGGTTCACAACCCGGCTCCAAAACAAATGTATGAAATATATAGTGAATGTTTCAAGATCCTAGGTGTTTGTCCGGATGCAAACTGTGAGTTGTGGCAATTTAATAGGTAATTGTTTTAATTTTTAGTATTTTTGATTGTTTATATTGTTAAGTCATTATTTAGTAATGATTTAATATCAATGCCAAATGCAGTGTCTTGTTTGTGATCAAAGCAGGAGGAATACAGATAGAGCCGACTCTGCTGTGCCCCCTGCATCAGAGTCCAGTTCTGTCAGTAGCCTGCCAAGGCGCGTAGGAGCTATGGGTCTTTCCTGCTATAATGCGCGCTCGTTTTTGTGGAGGCGCGAATGGACGTATCTTCTTTATTGGATGGCCTGAATGACAAGCAGCGTGAGGCGGTAGCCGCACCTCAATCCAGCATGCTGGTGCTCGCCGGTGCCGGCAGCGGCAAGACCCGGGTACTGACTCACAGGATTGCCTGGCTGCTGCAGGTGGAAAACCAGAGCCCATACTCCATTATGGCGGTGACCTTCACCAATAAGGCGGCCGCCGAGATGCGGGAGAGGGTGGAGAAGATAGTCGGCAACCATATGGGCCGCATGTGGATTGGTACTTTCCATGGTCTGGCCCATCGTCTGCTGCGCACTCACTGGCAGGATGCCGGCCTGCCGCAAAATTTTCAGATCCTCGACTCGGATGATCAACTGCGGCTGCTCAAGCGCATCCTCAAAAGCCTGAATCTGGATGAGAAACAGTATCCGCCGCGTATGGTGGCCGGCTATATCAACGGCAAGAAGGATGAAGGGCTAAGGCCGAAACATCTGGATGGCGGCCTCTTCCCCATGGAGCAGAAACTGGTACAAATCTATCAGGTGTATCAGGAGTCCTGTGACCGCGCCGGGCTGGTAGACTTTGCCGAGATACTCTTGCGGGCTCACGAGCTGTTTCTCAACAAGGAACATATTCTGGCCCACTATCAGGACAGGTTCCGCAATATTCTGGTGGATGAGTTTCAGGACACCAATGCCATTCAATATGCCTGGATCAGAGTATTGGCAGGCAAGAGCGCCAATGTGATGATAGTGGGCGACGATGACCAGTCCATCTATGGCTGGCGTGGCGCCCAAGTGGAAAACCTGCACAAGTTTTTACAGGATTTTCCCAATGCCGAAACTATTCGCCTGGAGCAAAACTATCGCTCCAGCGGCAATATTCTCAAGGCCTCCAACGAACTTATCGCCAACAACCCGGATCGGCTGGGCAAACAGCTGTGGACCGAAGATGTCGATGGTGAGCCGATCTCAGTTTACTGTGCCTTCAATGAGATGGATGAAGCCCGCTTCATCATAGGCCGCATTGGCGACTGGCAGGACAAGGGCGGCAGTCTCAGTGACTGCGCCATCCTCTATCGCAGTAATGCTCAATCACGGGTATTGGAAGAGGCCTTGCTGCACAAGGGGCTGGCCTATCGCATCTATGGCGGCTTGCGCTTCTTCGAGCGTCAGGAGATCAAGGATGCCATGGGATACCTGCGTCTGATTGCCAACCGCGACGATGATGCCGCCTTCGAGCGGGTGGTCAACACTCCCGCCAGGGGGATAGGCGATCGCACCCTGGATATTCTCAGAACCACGGCCCGGCAGCAGCAATTGACCCTGTGGCAGGCCTGCGTCCGTTTGTTGGAAGAGAAGGTCTTGGCCGGCCGCGCCGCCAATGCGGTGCGCAGCTTTATGGACTTGATAGTGCAGCTACGTAGCGACACCGAAGAGCTGCCCCTCTATCGCCAGGCGGATATAGTGATCCAGGACTCCGGGCTCAAGGCCATGTATGAGCAGGAAAAGGGCGAAAAGGCTCAGGCCAGAGTGGAAAACCTCGAGGAACTGGTCACCGCGGCGCGCACCTTCGAAGTGCCGGAAGAGCTGGTGGACATGGGTGAGTTGAATGCCTTCCTGTCCCATGCGGCGCTGGAGGCGGGAGAAGGCCAGGCTGATGCCCACACAGATGCGGTGCAGTTGATGACGCTGCACTCGGCCAAGGGGCTGGAGTTCCCGCTGGTGTTTATGGCCGGGGTCGAAGAAGGGCTGTTCCCCAGCCAGTTGTCGCTGGAAGAGGGCGATCGTTTGGAAGAAGAGCGGCGCCTGTGTTACGTGGGCATGACCCGCGCCATGCAGCAGCTGTATATCACCTATGCCGAGTCACGCCGCATCTATGGCCGTGAAAACTACTCGCGGCCGTCGCGCTTTATCAAGGAGATCCCGCCTCAGTACCTGCAAGAGATCCGTCTCAAGGCGCAGGTGGCAACTCCCATGGCCAATAACAGGTTCAGCAAGTCGCAAAGCAGCTTCAACGACACGGGCTTTAATGTCGGCCAATGGGTGCTGCACCCCAAATTCGGTGAGGGGATAGTGACCAATTTTGAAGGTCAGGGAGCACAGGCCAGGGTGCAGGTGAATTTCGATGACTTCGGAAGCAAGTGGTTGGTGGTGGCCTACGCCAAGTTAACTGCTTGTTGACAGCCCGGGTAGGAAAATTCGCGTTTTGCGGTGTCAATCACACTGTTGCTGAGTCATAATGCTTGGCAAATTTAAGGCTGAGATGTGTTGGAGAGCCTACCGATGAACTTGAGGGAAAAAATTGATGTCTATGCCCGTCTGTCGCGTCTGGACAGACCCATAGGAACTTTTCTGCTGCTGTGGCCCTGTTTAATGGCGCTGTGGCTGGCGGCCGGGGGCTTACCGGATCTCAAGGTGCTGATCATCTTTATCGTAGGTGTGTTTGTGATGCGTGCCTGTGGCTGCATCATCAACGACTATGCCGACCGTGAACTGGATACCTATGTCGAGCGCACCAGGTCCAGGCCCTTGGCCAGTGGCGAGGTCACGGTCAAAGAAGCGCTGGGCCTGTTTGTGGTCATGGGGCTGTTTGCCTTTGGTTTGGTGCTGCTGCTCAACCCTCTGGTGGTTAAACTCTCCCTTGTCGGCATGCTGCTGACCATTATCTATCCCTTCACCAAGCGCTACACCAATATGCCGCAGATGTTCCTCGGCATAGTCTGGAGTTGGTCGATTCCCATGGCCTATGCCGCCCAGACAGGTGAAGTGCCTGTCGAAGCCTGGTGGCTATTTGCCGCCAACTGGTTCTGGACTGTCGCCTACGACACCATGTATGCCATGGTGGACAGGGACGATGACCTCAAGGTGGGGATCAAGTCCACCGCCATTCTGTTCGGCCGTTACGACAGGCAGATCATCGGCCTGTTTCAGTTGGCGGCGCTGGCCTGCTTTATGACTGCAGGTTATGTGGCCGAGCGAGGTGCCCTCTATCTGGTGGGGCTGCTGGCCTTTATCGGCTTTGGGCTTTATCAGCAGAGGCTGATTTACGACAGACAGCGGGCTCCCTGCTTCAAGGCATTTCTCAACAACAACTGGGCGGGTATGGCCTTGTTTGTCGCCTTGGGGATGGATTACCTGCTCTGAACGACACTGAGTTTGACTGTCAACGCCGCGATTATCGCGGCGTTTTTACTGGCGCAAACAACCGCCAACCGTTAGTCTGAACAGCCGGATGATTGAACCAAGCAGCGGGAATAGCGCCGCTGAGGACTGAAGCAAGAAGGAGTCTTGGTATGTTGATAGAACAACTCTTTGGTATTGAATTGCCGCTTATTCAAGCCCCCATGGCCGGCGCCCAGGGCGTGCCGCTGGCATTGGCCGTCGCTTCCGCCGGTGCGCTTGGTTCTATTCCCTGCGCCATGTTATCCCATGACAAACTCAAGCTGGCGCTAGAGAGCTTCAGGCGCCAGAGTGACCGGCCGGTAAACCTCAACTTCTTCTGCCATAAGCCACCCGAGGAACAAGTCGAGCGTTTGCATGCCTGGCTGCAGCAACTGGCGCCCTATTACCGTGAATTCGAGGTCGAAGATCTCGGCGGTGGCGCCGAGCGGCGTCCCTTCGATGCCGAGGTTGCCGCGGTTATAGAACCCTTTCGTCCCGAAGTGGTGAGTTTTCATTTCGGGCTTCCCTCCACCGAGCTGATGCTCAGGGTCAAGAGCTGGGGCACCAAGGTGATTGCCTCGGCAACCAGCGTCGCCGAGGCCAAGTGGCTCGAATCCAGAGGCGTGGATGCCATCATAGCCCAGGGCCTGGAAGCCGGTGGTCACAGAGGCCATTTCCTCAGTGATGATTTGACCGAGCACAGTGGTACCTTTGCCCTGTTACCGCGCCTGGTACAGGCGGTGAAGGTGCCCGTGATTGCCGCCGGTGGTATTGCCGACGCCGCCGGAGTGCAGGCGGCCATGGCTTTGGGAGCGGCCGGGGTGCAGGTGGGCACGGCCTATCTCTTGTGCCCGGAGGCCGAGATCAGTGAACTGCATCGCCAAGCGCTGAAAGATCCGCAAATGAATCGCCATACGGCGCTGACCAATCTCTACAGTGGCCGTCCGGCCAGAGGCATAATGACCCGTTTGATGCGTGAGTTGGGGCCTTTGGGGCAAGCGCCGGATTTCCCATTGGCGGCCAATGCCATTGCGCCGCTGCGCGCCGCGGCAGAAGCACGCGACTGCAGTGATTTCAGCCCGCTCTGGTGTGGTCAGAATCCGGAGGGATGTCGGGAAATTCCCGCCGCCGACTTGACCCGTGAGTTGATGGCGGCCTTTATCAGGGCTTGAGCTTTTTCTGGTCTAGTGTATGTAACTGCCTGTATCATTGCGAATTAGTCACTTCTGCAACCGGCGGAGTGACCCTATCTTTAGATGGACTGCAATCAAAGCTTTGACTGCGGCGTGGAGCCGCAATAGGGAGATATAGATGAAAAAATCACTTGCTCTGGCGCTGCTGGCCCTGATGGTCAGTGCCAACGCCGCGGCCCGCGACACCATAGCCCAGTATCCGGTGCAGGAACTGCTGCAGACCGAGAAGGCCAAAGAAGCCCTTTACGATGTGCCACTGTATTTTGCCACTCAGGCTCACCCGGAGATCAGCAAGAGCTATGGTGAGGTGATCACCAATAAAAAGACCAATGCCTTTGGCAAGTCGGATCGCGAAGCCTGTGAGTGGGTGATGTTGAGTGCGCTAAAGGCGTTGCAGGAGCGCGCCGAGCGTGAGGGGATGGACGCTGTGGTCAATATCCAGTCCTATTACAAGAAGCGTGAGTTTGCCAGCGAGACCGAATATGAGTGTGGCGCCGGTGCCATCATGGCCGGGGTGGCACTGAAAGGGACCCTAGTGAAGTTCTAACCACTTTAACTCACTGACAAAGCAGACCAGGAGGTCTGCTTTTTTTGTAGCTGAATTCTGCTTCTCTGTCGTCCCGAGTCAGTCGAATGCTCGATCAAGGCACCACTTTATGGCGATTGGTATAAGGTTAATAGAGTGACTCTCGGGAATAAACGATGAAATATCTCCTCTGCAGTTTATTGCTGCTGGTTTTTCCTGCCACGGCAACCTGGTATCCGGTCAAGGTGCGTGCCGATGGTGAAGCGCAATTGTATAAGCCGCTGGTGCGGGCCAACAAAGCCTGGCGCCTCTGTGCTCTTTTACCCCACGGTAAAGATCATTATTGGTGGGGTGTCGCCTGGGGCTTGGCCGAGGAGGCGGACAGGCTGGGCGTCGAGATAGGTATTTATGATGCCGGTGGCTACACTGAGGCGGAGCGGCAACTGCGCCAGCTACATGAATGCGAGGCTCGCGGTGCCCAAGGTTATATTCTGGCGGCCGTCTCGGCGGAGCTTTTCAACGCTGAATTGCCGAGGCTCAGGGCCAAGGGCGCCAGAGTTGTGGATCTGGTCAATGGCATTAACAGTAATCAGGTAGACAGTCGCTCGTTGGTGTCTTTTGTCGATATGACTCAAGCCGCGGTGCAATATCTGTTTGCCGCCAGTGGCAGACAGGATTTCAGCCTGGCCTGGTTTCCCGGCCCTTCTGGAGCGGCTTGGGTGATGGATGCCGAGCTAGGGCTAAAACAGGGGCTTAGCGGTTCCCAAGTCGAGCTGATTGAAGGCGGCTATGGTGTCACTGAAACCTTTGTGCAGGCCGACTTGGTGCGGGCGCTGACCCGGCGCTTTCAGGCCGATTATCTACTGGGCAATGCAGTGGCGGCCACTGTGGCGGCCAGAATGTTTCCCGGACGGGTGTTGGCATTTTACAGTAATCCGCAAACCATGGCCTTGGTCGAGCAGGGCAAGTTGATGGCAACAGTGACAGACTCTCCTGTACTGCAGGCGAGAATTTCGGTTGATTTGGCGGTGAGGCTGCTGCAGGGCGAAAAAGTGCCTGGGCGGGTCAGCCCGGAGATCCGGGTAGTCACCCCGCAAAACATCTCTGAGCTGGATATGAGTCAAACCCTGCCCCCTGAAGGACAATGGATGACCTACAGGGAGCTGAGCAAACTCGAGGGGGCTAAACCAGACCCTTGAGGTTGGCCGGACGATAATAGACAGACTTGAGCACTTTGCCTTGGCGCACTGTCTTGCCAGTCATTTCCACATCTTTGGCGCACTTGGCTATCAGGAAATCGCCCTGACGGCTGCCGACAATTTCCACCCCTTGCTTGGCATAGTGAGCCACAGTATCCGCCAGTTCCTGCTCATTGCGGCATACCTTGCTCATGTTGCTGGCATGTACCTCATCCCAGCAGGGCTCAAAGTCGATTGCCTTGTTGGCGGCAACCTGCAGCAGCAGATCTATCAGGTAGCTGATCTCCAGTCGCTCCCCAACTTGGGTGCAGCCCAAGTGTACCAAGCGGCCCATCAACACATACACGCTGTCGACTATGGCGTCGGCCTGTTCAACTTTATCACCGGCCTCGGCCAGTTCGGTCAGCTCTTCGCTGATAAGCGAGGTGTGCAGTGTGTCTGCCTTGGCATCCAGGGTGTCAGGAGAGTTGACCGGCAGGTCGAAAGTGGCGCGAAATTCCTGAATATCACGGTAGAGCTTGCTGTACAGCTCTTGAGTCAGCAGAGTCAGTTTCATAGCTTGGGTTCCAGCTTGGGCAAAGGAGAGGATGATAAAGAATGCGCGTGCCGAAGGCAAAAAAGCGCCGTCAAAAAGCCTCCCGAAGGAGGCTTTTTGAGGTGAAAATCAGAGAATGAAGCGACTCAAATCTTCATCCTGAACCAGGTTGTCCAGGTGAGCATCGACATATTCGGCATCGATAACAAACTTGCTGCCGGACTTGTCGCTGGCCTCGAAAGAGATGTCTTCCATCAGCCTCTCCATCACAGTGTGCAGACGACGGGCGCCGATGTTTTCGGTACGCTCGTTGACTTGCCAGGCGGCCTGGGCAATACGCTCGATACCGGACTCGGTAAATTCGATGCTGACTCCTTCGGTGCCCATCAAGGCCACATACTGCTCGGTGAGCGAGGCGTGGGGCTCGGTGAGGATCCGTTTGAAGTCAGAGGCGGTCAGGGCATCCAGCTCGACCCGAATCGGCAGACGGCCCTGCAGCTCGGGGATCAGATCCGATGGCTTACTCATCTGGAAGGCGCCGGAGGCGATAAACAGAATGTGGTCTGTCTTCACCATGCCGTGCTTGGTGTTGACTGTGCAGCCTTCCACCAGAGGCAATAGATCACGCTGTACCCCTTCGCGGGACACGTCCGGGCCTGAGGTTTCGCCGCGCTTACAGATTTTGTCTATCTCATCGAGGAACACTATGCCGTGTTGCTCGACCAGCTCAATGGCCTGCTCTTTGAGATCTTCCTGGTTGACCAGCTTGGCGGCTTCCTCTTCGACCAGCTGCTTGTAGGCATCCTTGATCTTGAGTTTCTTGCGCTTGCTCTGTCCCTGACCCATGTTCTGGAACAGGCTCTGCAGCTGGTTGGTCATCTCTTCCATGCCGGGAGGTGACATGATTTCGACGCCAATTTGCGGCGCCGAGACATCGATTTCGATCTCTTTGTCGTCCAACTGGCCTTCACGCAGTTTCTTACGGAACACCTGGCGGGTGTGGGACTTGTCCTCGGTTTCCTGATCCCATTCACTCTTTGGCTTGGGCAGCAGGGCATCGAGAACCCGTTCCTCGGCGGCTTCTTCGGCGAGGGTGCGGCACTTCTTCATCTGCTGCTCGCGGGTCAGTTTGACCGCGGCGTCGGTGAGATCGCGGATGATCTGCTCCACTTCCTTACCCACATAGCCCACTTCGGTGAACTTGGTCGCTTCAACCTTGATAAAAGGCGCATTGGCCAGCTTGGCCAGACGGCGGGCGATCTCTGTCTTACCGACACCGGTTGGGCCTATCATCAGAATATTCTTCGGGGTCACTTCCTGGCGCAAGCCGGCATCCAGCTGCATGCGGCGCCAGCGGTTACGCAAGGCTACTGCAACAGAGCGTTTGGCCTTCTGTTGGCCTATGATATGCGCGTCCAGTTCGTGGACGATTTCGCGGGGTGTCATTTCAGACATAATGCTTCCTCACGCTCGGGATCAGTAATTCAGTTCTTCTATAGTCTTGAACTGGTTGGTAAATACGCAGATATCGCCGGCTATGGTCAGCGACTTCTCGGCAATATCACGGGCACCCAGTTCGGTATTTTCCAGCAGCGCCAACGCCGCGGCCTGGGCATAGTTGCCACCAGAGCCTATGGCGATAAGATCATGCTCCGGCTGCACCACATCGCCGTTACCTGTGATGATCAGTGAGCTTTCATGATCGGCCACTACCAACATGGCTTCGAGTTTTCTCAAGGCTCTGTCGCTGCGCCAGTCTTTGGCCAGTTCGACCGCCGACTTCATCAAATGCCCCTGATGCATCTCCAGTTTGGCCTCGAAGCGTTCAAACAGGGTAAAGGCATCGGCGGTGCCACCGGCAAAACCGGCCAGTACCTTATTGTGGTACAGGCGGCGTACTTTGCGGGCATTGCCTTTCATCACAGTGTTGCCCAGAGACACTTGGCCGTCGCCGGCGACAACAACCTGATTATTACGGCGTACAGATACGATAGTGGTCACGATAGATCCTCTTCTCGGGCGGACGGCGCGTCCGTCATGGGTCAAATCCCCAGGGTCTGCTGCATGAAACGGCCCATTGGGGGCACAGCAAGGCCAACTAATGAGGTGATAGTTTTCTATATGGGGTTGGGGGCCGGAATATCAAGTGCCCAGCAGCGGCTTTCGTGCTGAAAAACAAAAAGGCTGCAAATCTTATTGTTTGCAGCCTTTAAATTGAGAGGAGTTTATTCTTCCCAGAACCAGATCATACAGCCGTTGAGACCGGCTCTTTGCAGCACGTGGCGCTGCCGCTCGGCATCGCGCTTGCTGTCATAGGGGCCGAGTACCACCTTGTACCAGACACCGCTGGTGCCTTGCACCTTGCGCACCTGGGCTTCTAGCCCCTGGAAGGCGATCACGGCTTTCATCTCGTCGGCCTGGGACTGCACCCGGAAGGAACCGCACTGCATCTGATAAGGGCGAGATGGCTTGTTGCTCTCTTCCGGCAGATCCACTTCTACCTGTTTGTTTTCCAGCTCCTTGAGGTAGGTCCACTCCTCTTTGGGCTTGGGCGGCAGGGCGTTGGGGTCTTTCTTCTGGGGCACCGGCTTAGTCTGTGGCTGAGGTTGAACCACTTCGGCCTCGGGGGCGCTGCTCTTCAGGCTCCAGAGGAAATAGCCAAAGCCGGCCACCACGGCCACTACCACCACAAGCAACAGCACAGGAAAGCCTTGCTTGGGCTGCGGTTGCTTGCGAGCGCCCCGCTTGGCAGGCTTGCGGGGCTTGGGTTTGCTATTGGCGTAATCGCGTCCCATGGATTACATGCGCTCCAGGGTCTCGATACCCAGTAGTGACAGGCCCTGCTTGAGGGTCTTGGCGGTCAACTGAGACAGCAGCAGACGGCTGTGCTTCTGGGTTTCGTTATCGGCCGCCAGCACAGGGCAGGCTTCGTAAAAGCTGGAGAAGGCACCCGCCAGTTCAAACAGATAACCACAAAGCACATGGGGTTGGCCCTTGTCGACCATACGGGCAAGGATTTCACCGAATTGGGCCAGCTTGTTGCCCAGCTCTTTTTCCTTGTCGTGTTCCAGAGCGATAACGGCATTGCTCAAATCCACACCTTCGGCCCGCTTGAAGATCCCGGCAACCCGGGTGTAGGCGTACAGCAGGTATGGCGCTGTGTTGCCTTCAAAGCTCAGCATCTGATCGAAGCTGAAGATATAGTCGCTGGCGCGGTTCTTCGACAGATCGGCGTATTTCACCGAGGCGATGCCCACTACCCGGGCAATTTCGGCCAGGGTGTCTTCGTCCATGTCGGGGTTTTTGCTGCGTACCAGCTCCAGCGCCCTGACATTGGCTTCATCGAGCAGGTCAACCAGTTTCACCACGCCGCCGCTGCGGGTCTTGAATGGGCGGCCGTCTTCACCGTTCATGGTGCCAAAGCCCATGTGTTCCAGTGTCATTTCCGGGCGCACAAAACCTGCGGTGCGGGCCAGGCTGAACACTTGCTGGAAATGCAGTGCCTGGCGCAGATCCACGAAGTAGAGGGCACGATCGGCATGCAGGGTACCCGAGCGATAGCGCATGGCCGCCAGGTCTGTGGTGGCATAGAGATAGCCGCCATCGGCCTTCTGAATGATCACCGGCAGGGCTTCACCGTCTTTGTTACGGAATTCTTCCTGGAATACCACCTTGGCGCCGTTACTTTCAGACAGCAAGCCTTGGGCATCCAGATCTTTGACCACCTGTTCCAGATCGTCGTTGTAAGCGCTTTCACCATGGACATCGGCGCGGGTCAGGCTGACGCCCAGGCGCTGATACACTTCATGGCAGTGGCTCAGAGAGATATCGTTGAATTCACGCCACAGCTTGTTGCAGTACTCGTCACCGGATTGCAGCTCGACCACCAGTTGACGGGCGCGGGTGGCAAACTCGGCCGACTCGTCGAAACGCAGTTTGGCAGCGCGATAGAAGCTTTCCAGATCCGACAGCTCCAGGTTGGCGTTTTCACCATTTTGTGCCCGCAGCTCTTCCATATAGGCCAGCAACATGCCGAACTGGGTACCCCAGTCACCGACGTGGTTTTGGCGGATCACCTTGTGACCGAGAAACTCCAGCGCCCGGACAACGCTGTCGCCAATGATGGTGGAGCGCAGATGGCCCACATGCATCTCTTTGGCGAGGTTAGGGGAGGAGTAGTCCACTACCACGGTTTGCGACTTGGGCAGGTTTATACCCAGATGCTCGTCGGCCAGTGCCGCCTGCAGCTGTTTGGCCAGGGCATTGTCATCAATAAAGAAGTTGATAAAGCCAGGGCCGGCTATCTCTACCTTGGCCACATGGCCGGAGGCCGGCAGATTGTCGATGATCAGTTGTGCCAGCTCCCGAGGCGGCTTGCCGGCAGCTTTGGTCAGCATCATGGCCAGGTTGGTGGCCAGATCGCCGTGACTCTTATCCTTGGTTCGGTCTACCTGAATCCTTGGCGCAGTCTCTTCGGGGATCAGCCCCTGTTGTTTCAAAGTGGCTACTGTCTGTTCAAGCAAAGATTGGATATGTGATTTCATTGGCGTTTTATCGACACTGACTGATAAAGGTTAAAAGGGGAATAACCGCACATTCTAGCGCTTTCGGCGGTAACATTGCTATCACCTGTACGGTTTTATCAGCAAATTTTGTTGTTGCTTGGGTTTGCCGCAGCCGGGTGCCTTTTAAGATCACTATTATGGATGAATCTTTGTTTAAGAATCGCTGATCTTCATTTTGGGGGAGTATGATGTCTCTCCGATCCTTCTCGGATCCAAGATTTCCCCATCGGCGCGTGCCGATAGTTTCAATGGAGATAAAGATGCTGGACTCCATCACCACAGTGTTACAGGCTATTTGGCAGCAGGATTTTACCGCGCTGCATGCTCCGGGTATCGCCCTGAGTATCTATGTTTGCATCTTCAGCTTTATCTTTCTGGAGAGCGCCTTGCTGCCGGCGGCCCCCTTGCCTTGCGACAGTGTGGTCATTCTTTCAGGTACCCTGGCGGCCATGGGGATCCTTAACCCCTTGCTGGTGTATCTGTTGCTGTTTGTGGCGGCCGCAGGCGGCAGCTATTTGGCATTTGTTCAGGGGCGGCTGCTCAATCGTCTGCCCAGGGTGCAGGGCTGGGTCTACAAGGTGCCGCCCGACAGCCTGGCGGCAGTGGATAAACTCCTTGGGCGTCATGGGCTGGTGGCGCTTTTCTGTGCCCGTTTCCTGCCGCTGGTGCGTTCGCTGCTGCCTTTGGTGATGGGCGTGCGCATGGCCTGTATCAAGACCTTCTATTTTTTTGCGGCTCTGAGTGCCTTCTTCTGGGTGGGGCTGTTGGTATCGCTAGGTTATATGATGCCGTTTCTGCCGGAGCGGATCAGCAAGCTGTTGACCATGGCGTTGATGGCGGCGCCGGTGATTACTCTGGTATTGGCGCTCGGCAGTTGGCTGACCTATAAGCTACTGCGCAAGCCGCAGGACAAGCAGGGGCCTCACGGTCAATTCTGAGCCGGATTAAAGCCGTTCAAGGGAGTTACAGCAGATCCTGCGGACTCTTATCAGTTACAGCAGATCCTGAGGATCTCGATCCAGACTCCAGCGGCAGCGCTTGGCCTCGGGCAGTTGTTCGGCCTGGGGCAACAGCTGTTCAAACACCTGTTGCAGCCTGCGTCTGTCTTTGGCCTGAGCCAACAACTGGCGCCGATACTTGCCGGCCTTGCGATCCAGCGGCGCCGGCAGCGGGCCTATCACTTCAAAATCCTTGTCCATGGGTAACATGGCGGCGAAGGCTGCCAGAAAGGCATCGGCATCCTCGGCGCGGTGGGATTCGGCGCGGATCAGTACCATATGCCAGGCCGGTGGTAACAGTGCCTGCTGGCGTTCATTGAGCTGGCTGCGGGCAAACTCGCCATAGCCTCTGTGCATAAGATCCCTGAGCAAGGGGTTGTCGCTCTGATGGGTCTGCAGCAGCACAGTGCCCGGCTTGCTGGCGCGGCCGGCGCGACCGGCCACCTGGGTATAGAGCTGGCCGAAGCGCTCAGGAGCCCGAAAGTCGGCGCTGAACAGGGCGCCATCCACATCGAGCAGCCCCACCAGGGTGACATCGGGAAAGTGATGTCCCTTGGCCAGCATCTGGGTGCCCACCAATATCTTGTATTCGCCGCGATGAATGGCGCTTAAGTGCTGTTCCAGCGAGCCTTTGCGGCTGGTGGTATCCCGGTCGATTCGCACCACGGGATACTCGGGAAACTCCTTGCTGAGCGCCGCCTCCAATTGCTCCGTGCCAATGCCCTGACCCTGCAACATGGTGCTGCCGCAGTTGTGGCACTGGCGTGGAATTGCATACTGGTTGCCGCAGTGGTGGCAGCGAATTTCGCCGAGGGATTGGTGCAGGGTGAAAAACGCATCACAGCGATCGCACTCGTGCAGATGGCCACATTCGTGGCACAACAGGGCTGGGGCAAAGCCGCGGCGATTGAGAAACAGCAACACCTGGTTACCGGCCTGCAGATGCAGGCGCATCTCGTTCAGCAGCGGTTGCGACATACCCGCCTGCAGGGGTTGGTTGCGGATATCTATCAGTCCCTGGCGCACCTTGAGGGCATTGCCGGCACGCTCTCCCAATTGCAGATGCTGATAGCGGCCGCTGAGGGCGTTTTGCAGGCTCTCCAGCGACGGCGTCGCGCTGCCCAGCAGTACAGGAACCTGCTCCAGATGGCCGCGCATGACGGCCAGATCCCGGGCGTGATAACCCACGCCTTCCTGCTGTTTGAAACTGCTGTCGTGTTCCTCATCGAGAATGATGATCCCGGGCCAGGCCATGGGAGTGAACAGCGCCGAGCGGGTGCCGATTATGATAGCCGCCTCGCCACTGCGGGCCAGGCGCCAGGCGTCGAGGCGCTGCTTGTCAGTCAGGCCGGAATGGATCACGGCAACCGTGACTTTGAATCTGCGTTTGAACCTGTTGATGGTTTGCGGCGTCAGGCCAATTTCCGGCACCAGGATCAGCGCCTGCTTGCCAGCCTTGAGTATGGTTTCCAGTACCGCCAGATAGACCTCTGTCTTGCCTGAGCCTGTGATCCCTTCAAGCAAGCTGCACTGATAGCCGCTTTGGGCATTGAGGCTGGCGACCGCCACGGCTTGCTCCGGGTTGAGCCTGTGAGGTTCTTCCCCCAGTTCAAGCTGTTGCCGCCATTCAAGATTGGCACTGACTGACCGCTCTCGTTGCTCGGCCCAGCCCTTGTCCAGCAGCCCCTTGATGGCACTCTTGCTCAGCTCCAGCGCGTTGACCTCTTCAGTAGTCAGTTCCCCCTGTTTGAGCTGTTGCAGCAGTTTGCGTTGGGCGGGAGCGCGTTTCAGCGACTCCAGTGTGGCCTCCTGGCCCGAACTGGTCAGACACAGATAACTGATTTTCTCCGGCGCGGCATCGGCACCCTTGCGCAGCGCCACCGGCAGGGCCTGGGTCAACATCTGCCCCTGGCTGCAGAAATAGTATCTGGCGGCCCAGAGGGTCAGTTGGTACAGCGCAGGTGGCAGCAATGGCGCGCTGTCCAGCACTTGATATACCGGCTTGAGTTGTTTGGGCTCGAGTTCGCACTCATCACTCAGGCCTGTCACCAGGCCTATTAGTTGCTGGCGGCCAAAGGGCACGCGCACCCGCATTCCCGGCTCGAGTGGCCAGGGGCAAGCTTTGGGCATCAGGTAACTGAAGTTCTGCCGCATGGGAACGGGAAGGGCAACTTCTACAAACTGCGGCATAGTCAGAGTTTTCGCAAATAATCACGGCACATGTTGCCCGTCAGTTTACTCAGGCTAGAATGAGAGAACCAGTCCCGGAAACAAAAAGCCGCAAAAACCGCAGCTTGAACGTGCTGACTTAACGAATCCAAACCAGAGACCCTAAGCCGGATAACCTAAACTGGGTAACTACAAATCAAATTAGAGAGGATATGGATGAGAGCGGGTTTACTGATGCTTGTACTCATGTTGCTAACGTCTGTTGCCAGAGCAGAAACCGCCCATGTCAGTATCAATCAAAGAATGTTTGAACTCGGGCATTTGCCGCTGATCAAGGTCAATGTGGTGGCCGACAGTGAGGATATGACCCGGCTTGAGTTTATTGTCAGGCAGCAAGGTGCGGCGGAAAAACTCATGGTGCAACCCATCAACCGTTACATGGTGCTGCTGCTGGGGATAGATGAAGTGACCGACAAGCAGGCTGAATTACTGGTGCGGGAATACCGAATCAATCGCTGGCATGAACTCAAACGCTTGCCCTTGTTCGATACCTCAGTGCCTGTGGTGCTGCGCTCCAACCGGGCAAGAGTCTTTGCCGAGCAGATGCCGACTGAGTCACCGCAGGTTGCCGTGTCAACCCAAGCTATAGAAAACAAGGCCATAGAAAACAAAACGATAGAGGCCAGAGCTGTGCAAGCCACAGCAGTATCAAGCAAAGTCGTGCCACCGCCAGCCGTTCAAGCTCAAAGAGTTAAAGATGTCGCCGGTCAACCCCAGAGTGAGTCTCAAAGCCTTGGTGTGCCCTCGGCATCTCAAGCGGTTGCAGCGCCGGGGCGTCAGGTGAAGGCTCTGCCAATTGATAGTCGTGAGCCGGGATGCATGCTGGATTTCGATGGTACAGAAACCCTCTGGCGGGTGGCCAGCCGTTATGCACAGAACAGCCATACCCACGTCTATGGCGCCATGCTGGCCATTTTTGATGCCAATCCCAAGGCCTTCAGTCGTGGTGATATTCGCAACCTTCGCAGTGATGCCAAGTTGCACTGCCCCAGTAGTAGCTTGCTGCAGTCCTATGGAGATAAGACGGCCGCCAAAGAAAAGTTCGAGCAGATGTAGTCGCCTACTTGTCAGCGCTGGGTAGATACTGTACTATTCTGCGCCCTGAACTTTTGATATTAACCGCATGTGGTGTCCGACTTCGGGTTGGAAGAGCGACATGGCCTTAACTTGAGGTAACCCCAATGAAACCAGGTATCCATCCTGAATACGCAGAAATCACTGCAACTTGTACTTGTGGCAACGTCATCAAAGTAAACTCTACTGCAGGCAAAGCTCTGCACTTGGACGTTTGCGGTGCATGTCACCCTTTCTACACTGGTACTCAGAAAGTTGTTGATACCGGTGGTCGTATCGACAAGTTCAACAAGCGTTTCGGTATGCTGGGCAAAAAGTAATTGCCACTGCAACCAATCGAAAAGGCGTCCATGGGACGCCTTTTTTGTTGCCTTTACCCCGTCCTGAATATTCCTCATGGGGCTATGAATTAAGTTCGAAACCAAGTTGGTTTCAGGCAATATAGATTATTATCTGCCATGAATAATATGGCGGTATGGGGCAACAGATTAATATCTATTGTTGGTACTTATCATATTTTGCGGCTTGAACTTTTGCATATTGTTCGACTGACAGCCTCTGGCATCTTCCCTACCCAATGGGCAGGGGGATAAGTCGCTGAAAATATCGATATTAACGCATAGTTTATTACTGACCCGTTTAAGTAAGTCTTGCTTCTTTAATTGACCAAACATGAGGTCCAACTTAATAGTGCTGATATGCAATATGTCGGCAATTTCGTCACGGGTTAATTTAAGATCTATGGTTAACCAATGTTTATCAAAGGAAACTTGAAGTACAACTAATATATCAAATAAGAACTTGATCAGTTTGTCTTCCGGTGATGAGGTCAGCAAGAAAATGGCCAATCCGGTCTGGCGTTCGGTATAATAGGCGGCGTCATACATGAACTGCATAAATAGGTCGATATCTTCTGTCACCAGCTTTTTTATCAGTTTCTTATCTATAGTGATGATTTTGCTGTCTCTGGCAGCGAGAATATTCTTACAACAAGTGCAGCCCTCATCCAGCAACAGATGATAGTCGGTCAGTCGCCCTGGGAATATGGCATTCAGAAATTTTGGCCGGGTAAAGTCATTGGTTCTTTTGGAGTAGAAAATCAGACCGCTTTCGAGATAGATAAAGCTGTTCAATAATAGATTTTTATTTAACTGCTCACCTTTTTTTAATTTCTGTGGTGCGCCATTGGCATAGAAAA
>NZ_JBICJO010000077.1:0-144121 GCF_043103185.1 Shewanella sp. YQ_9 | reverse complement strand
CCGCGCCATTAACGCAGGGTGTCCATATTCTCTCTTCACCACACAAGAAAGCTCGCCGTACCACGCGGCTGCAACAGTGGTAGTAAGGTGTATCTTCAAGGCTGATTTGAGTTCGGCGAGGGCGCGGCATAATAACCTCCTTGTTAAATGCTTAAACAAAGCATAGTCGGTGGCTAACTACCGCGCCATTAACGCAGGGTGTCCATATTCTCTCCCGCATGCGCGTTTTAGTCCTCGGAGGAGTGTAAACGCGCATCGCTATCTGTTTGTATTTGCTGGATATAATACCATTTAGTCCTAATATCCCTTGCAGCTAAACGCGCATGCGCGGTTTCTAAACCTATTATCTACCAGCTGTATTTTTTAACATTATGAATTTAACAGTATTTCCTGCAATATTACGAAAATAACGCGCAAGCTTAGCTGCAAATTCCCGGCATTTTGTCCAGAACGTCAATAATACTGTATAAAAAATCAGTTCTGAGGTGCTTGTCATAAGCGCTTCAAGCCGTACAACCAAGGACCTTACAACCCAGACCCTATAAAAAACTTTGAGTAAAGCCATGGCTACCGCACGGGTCCAAACTCTGTTCGTCCCTGCATTCCGCTGAAATTGGAAGAGTGTTGCTGCTTCTGGCCTTAAGCTTAAGAAAGTGCTAAAGCTAAGCGTTTGAATTTGTTATACAATACCCAGTACTGAATTTGAAAACAATTAGCCAAAGGTCAAGTTTTGACAAAGGCAACAAAACCCTGATTTTGGTTGTTTTTGAAGCACAATTGACTGGGTTTGAAACCTAAAGTGACTTCCCCCAGCTAATGCCGGGTGTTTGCATTACAGATGTTTCAAGCTACTCAGCGCTAACAAAATTGCACCAATTCCCCCTTCGGAGCCGCCGCTGGCACAGCGGCTAACATAGCTTTCAGCTCAAAATAGCCAAAAACATTGGTTGGGCCTCCGGCGGCGGACGTCTCCCATTGCCTGCCAACACAGGCATAAAAAAGGATGACCTTGGGTCATCCTTTTTAGCAACTTACTGGGTTGATATTAGATCAGAGTCTATCCAGCACCGCTTGGGTGAAATCTGTGGTGCCATGGGTACCACCGAGATCGCGGGTAGTGCGGTCGCCTTCTTCGATAACCGCAGAAACGGCGGCGCGAATGGCGGCGGCTTTATCTGACATACCCAAGTATTCCAACATCTGGATAGATGCCAGGATCACTGAAGTTGGGTTCGCCAGGTTTTTGCCGGCAATATCCGGGGCACTGCCGTGAACCGCTTCAAAGATAGCGGCGTTGCTGCCGATGTTGGCGCCCGGGGCCATACCCAGACCACCCACCAGACCGGCGCAGAGATCAGACAGAATGTCACCGAACAGGTTGGTGGTGACTATCACGTCGAAGTTTTCCGGGTTCATCACCAGCTTCATGCAAGTGGCGTCAACAATCATCTCTTCGGTAGTAATATCCGGATAACGCTGGCTGACTTCACGGGCCACTTTCAGGAACAGGCCTGAAGTCGACTTCATGATGTTGGCCTTGTGGACTATGGTCACCTTCTTGCGACCTTCCTTGCGAGCCAGTTCATAGGCGAAGGTAGCAATCTGCTCGGCACCCTGACGGGTAATGATACTGGTGGCTTCGGCAATGGCACCGTCTTCAGACAACTTTTGTCCCAGGCCTGAGTACATACCTTCAGTGTTTTCACGTACTGTGATGATGTCTATGTTCTCATATCTGGCTTGGGTGCCCTTGAAAGAAAGCACAGGACGCACGTTGGCGTACAGGCTGAACTTCTTACGCAGGGTTACGTTGATGGAGGTGAAGCCTTCGCCAACAGGCGTTGTCAATGGGCCTTTGAGGGTGATACGGTTCTTCTCGATGAGATCCAGCGTGCGCTGAGGCAGGAGCTCACCGTGTTTTTCCAGAGCAGTCAGACCGGCATCGGCAAATTCATATTCAAAGTCGCACCCCGCCTTATCGAGAATTTTCAGAGCTGAGTCGATAATGCTGGGGCCGATCCCGTCACCAGGGATCACGGTAATAGTTCTTTTTGACATGGAGAGGTCCTTCCACGGTTGGTCGTTACTGCTATTTATCAGACCATGTCAGTGACACGGTTTTCGACTGAGAATTTTGTGATTTAGATCGCCGCTATTCTATACACATTCAACGCATTTTCACAGGAAATAGTGAGCAATCTCACGCTTTTTTCTGTAGGCTGACTTGCTAAAAAGTCGGCGTCTGACCATGATGGAACGCCAACAAAATAAAAAGTCTACTTTAGTCTAACAACAATGAAAAAGAGGACGATCTTGAAGTTAACGCCCTTAGCATCGCTGCTGTTGCTGTCAGCCGGTTTCGCGACCACTGTCAATGCCCAGAGCAGCCCCTCACTGACCCTCAAGGATATAATGCAGTTTGAGTCGATTACCGATCAGGTTCTCGACCCACAAGGCAAGGTGCTGGCCTATAGTGTTGCGCCGGATCGCGGCGACAGCCGTGGTGTGGTCAAGTCACTGGCCAATACCAAGGTTTATGATGTCGCCGGTGGCTCCAAGCCGCAGCTGTCAGCCGATGGCCGTTACACTGCCTTTACTCTGGCGCCTTCGCTGCTGGAATCGGAAAAGCTTGCTCCCAAGGCGCGCAAGAAGCTGAAAAAAGGCCTGTTGCTGCTGGATAACACCACAGGTGAGCAGCGCCGCTTTGAGCGGGTCAAGTCTTATGCCTTCAGCGAAGATGGTACTTTGCTGGCTATCTGGTATGAGGCCGATGAAGAAAGCAAAGAGAGCGCAGAGACAAACGGCATTGATGCCAAAGAGGCCTCAGCCAAAGCAGCCAATCAAGCATCCGCCCCCGAGGCTCCAGCAGCCAAAACGCCGAAACTGGATGCCGGCAGCAGTTTCGAGCTGTTGTCGCTGGCAAGCGGCAAGTCACAGCGTTTCGAGCATGTGACCGCCTGGCAACTGGCTTATAACGGCAGCGTGCTGGCACTGGCGCAAAATGACAGTGCAAGTAATAGCCACAGCATCTCTGTGCTTGATACCCGGAGCTTTGAACTCAAATCGGTCAGCAGCCAAGCCGACAAGCAGTTTGGCGCCTTGGCGCTGAGCCGTGACGGCCGCTATCTTGCCTATACCCGAGGAGATGCGGCGCTGGATGCGAATGAGCGCCCCTATGCCTTGTCTCTCTACGACAGAGAGTCGGGTAAACTGAGCCAGATTCTGCCGAGCAAGGGCGACAGCAAGGGCTGGCTCATTAATCGTCATGCCAAGCTGAGCTTTTCGGCCGACGGTGAGCGGCTGTTCTTCGGTCGGGTGCCCGAGATAAGCAAGCAGCTGCAAATTCCCAAGGTGGAGCAGAGCAGCGACCTGTACGACACCGCGCTGGTCAGTGCCCAGCGGGATCTACGCCTGTGGCACGGCGATGATCCGCTGATCAAGCCCAACGAAGTCAAACAGTATGAAAAAGAGCAGAGCCGCACTTATCTGGCTGTGCTGCATCTTGGTTCGCGCAACCTGGTGCAACTGGCCGACCGCAAGGTGCCGGACATTGAGCTGAGCGAACACAAGCGGGTGCTGCTGGGGAGCTCGGATATTCCCTATCGCAAGATGATCACCTGGGCCGGTTTCTATCGGGATTTTTACCTGGTGGATATCAATACAGGTCACAAGACCCGGGTATTGACCCAACAGCCAAGCGGCAGTGCGCCAACCCTGTCACCGGCAGGTAAATACCTGGCCTTTTATCAGCAGGGCGGCATCTATCTCTATGATGTGGCCAGCGGCCGAAAACATAACCTCAGCAGCAAGCTCAAGGTCAGCTTCGCCGATGAAGATCATGATTATCCATCTGCGGCGCCCGGCTATGGCTTCGGCCCCTGGCTCGAGGATGACTCAGGCCTGCTGGTGTACGACAAATACGATATCTGGCAATTTGATACCCGCTCCCACGATGGCTTTATGCTGACAGGCGGCGAGGGCCGCAAGCAGCAGCAAAGTCTGCGTATTGAAGCTCTGGCCCAGCCAGACAAGGCTTATCCGGCCACAGTGGCGCGCAACCAGGCTGTGTTGCTGCAGGGCTATAGCCACAAGACCAAGGCCGACGGTTTTTACCGTGCGGTTATCGGCCGGGCTCAACTGACGCCGCTGCTTGCCAAAGACAACAAGCTGTCTGTGCTGGCCAGAGCCGACAAGGGTGATACCTTGCTGTTCAGTCAGGAGCGTTACGACAGCTATCCGGATCTCTACAGCTCGGCTTTGCTTGAGCCGGCCAAGGCGGTCAAACAAACCGACTTTGATGCCCAGCGCCGCAAACTGCCCTGGGGCAAGTCAGAGCTGGTGCACTGGCGCGACGGTGATGGCCGTGAAATGGACGGTGTGTTAATCAAGCCTGCCAACTATCAAAGTGGCAAGCGTTATCCTGTATTGGTATATTTCTACCGCTTTATGAGCGATCGCCTGCACGCCTTCCCGGACATGAAAATCAATCACAGGCCCAACTTTGCCTGGTATGCCGCCGATGATTACGCCATCTTCCT
Source organism: Shewanella sp. YQ_9 (assembly GCF_043103185.1). NCBI lineage: Bacteria > Pseudomonadati > Pseudomonadota > Gammaproteobacteria > Alteromonadales > Shewanellaceae > Shewanella > Shewanella sp. YQ_9. Next base: position 139,583 of record NZ_JBICJO010000077.1, on the reverse strand, counting down.
GCCGGATATCCGCTTTGAAGTCGGCTATCCCGGTATCAGCTCGGTCAAGGCGTTGACCGCCGGAGTGCAGAAGCTTATCGACATGGGGATTGCCGATCCGGATGCCGTGGGTATTCAGGGCCACTCATGGGGCGGTTACCAGACAGCCTTTGCCGTGACCCAGACCAATATCTTCAAGGCCGCAGTCAGCGGTGCCCCGGTAAGCAATATGACCAGTGCCTACAGCGGCATACGTCACGGCACCGGCCTTGCCCGTCAGTTCCAGTATGAAACCGGCCAGAGCCGTATCGGTGAAAGCCTGATGCGCGCGCCGCAGAAATACATAGAAAACTCCCCCGTGTTCTATGTCGACCGCATTCAAACGCCGATGATGATCATGTTCGGTGATAAAGATGATGCCGTGCCTTGGGAGCAAGGGGTTGAACTGTACCTGGCAATGCGCCGCGCCGGAAAAGATGTGGTTTTGCTGCAGTATCAGGACGAGCCGCACCATCTGAAGAAGTATCCCAACAAGCTGGATTACAGTGTACGGATGAAAGACTGGTTCGATCATTACCTCAAGGGAGCCAAGGCCCCCGAGTGGCTTGAAAAGGGCGAAGCCTATCGCGAGCCCAAGGCGGAAGACTGAACTCCCTTTCTGCCCAAATAACTCACAGAGGCGGCCCAATTGGTCGCCTCTTTTTTCTGTTTATAGGGTAGGGCGATGCGTACTCAAGCAGACTTGGGATGTTAAGTGTTGTCTTTGGTAGTCGTTGTTGGGCAAAAGCGAGCCCGCCTTGTGTACCGACTGATGCTTCCTCATTATTGTCTGCAGTAATTAAGGTTTTTATTGTTTGTAGAACGGCGTTTTACTTGCTCGGAAATTACATTGTCAAATTTTATCGATAGCAACTCCCAAAAGACCAAACATGTTGCCTGAAACTTCATCGCCAGAAAGGTAAATCTGGCTATCATTTGACTAATGAATCTCCATTTTATTCAACTGCACAGATATCCTTTCTCTTGCTTTATATCTATTTAGCCAAGATTCACCAGAATTTAGCACTGCGCGCGACATTCTTATCTTGCTCAATTTTCTCAAAACAGATACAGCTAAAGAAAAAAGATACCCAATGTTGTTAAATATTTGGGCACTCTTCAGATGTGTCAAATGTGTAAGCAATTAAACTGGTCTTGATTTTACCTTCTTCATATATGTTGTGAAGTGCATCAAATATTTCTTTTGAAAAGAAAACTTTACTCATTCCTTTGGGCTTGAATACGTGTTGTCTACATGGTGGAAGCGATTTTATTTTATCTTCGGAAAGATAATGCTGAGTCATTGCCTTGGAAACGTTTTTGCTTTTGTTTTCGTCAACTACATCAACAATATTGTTTACAGCTATTAAGTAACGCCCGCTAGATGTATCCTGGCCGGCACAAGCGAGTTTGGCGGGGTAAAAAGCTATGCCATACGGGTCAAAGCTCATTATAACATGAGCAATTTCCTTGGTAACATTAAAGCAACCTAGTTTTATTAAGTCTAAAGCATCAATATGATCCAGGTCGTTATCTTTCCAAACTATAGGCTCTGAAATAGACGTAGGGTTAAAGTCATTATCCTTGTTATAAAAGAAAGATCTTTTATCATCGTACTCAAAGAAAGAGTCTCCTTCATTAAAATCTTCGGTAATATATGCAACTTCCATCATTTTGTCCTCAAAATTTCATCAATCATAAACATTTGCTGCTTACAAAAGTCTCTTTTGCCTGACCAGCATCTTGATCAATGCTCTTATCGGGGCCACAGTCTTGACTTAAACAGCCCTTTCTTTGGTAAATGTTCACCGACAGAAGGTTGACACGCATAATTCTGCTGGAATTGGGTAATTCGTCTTTTCGTGCTGGCTCGAAAGAAAAAAGAAGCAAAAGACACCCAATATTAACTAAAACAAGAAACAAAGACATCCAATATTAACTGTAGGTTGCTGAAAACTGAGATATTCAATATCAGAAAGTGTTTCACAGCGGAGAAAATGCCGGGATAGCAGGGGAGTGCTGTAAAGTCGGCGTACAGCGCTGTACAACCTGCTCCAGTGCCCATTCAGTGGTTAACCTTGAGCACCAAATGCAGTGAGTGGACATGACCGCAAAGGGGCACAGAACAATGGCGAATGCTACTGCCAGTTTCAATCGATGCGATTCAACCCAGTCTCGACTGTGTTCGTAGCTATTGCCTGAATAATCATCAATCCCGGATAAAAAGGTGCGGCGTACGCAAGGTGGCAAACTCTTTGGGAATGAATTATGAATTTGAACATTTTTTGCTGGGCAGAAGGGGAGCTAGAACAGGTTGATTCTACCCTTGGTTTTCCTTTCCTTAAACTGCGGGCTTTCTGCCGTTATTCGGGTTGAGCGGGCTCCTTGGATAGCACTTGCTGCGGCGAATGTTGCTGCAGATATTGCTGGTAAGTGTCTTCGCCCCAGGCCAGCAGTTGCCCATCTTCGAATAGCAGTGGGGTGCATTCATCTTTGGTGGTCTTACCGTCTGATTTACTGTGATGGGTGCGGTAAAAGAGGACCTGCAGCGAATGACCATGGGTTTGCTTGGCTTCGCTGAAGTCGGCTTTGCCCAGGGTTTGGGTGACTTCTGCCAGTGTTTGCCCCAGTTGCAGCTCGGAAACCATAGACTGGTTATAGGCTTGCCTGTCTTCCCAGCTCATGTCTTCCGGTTTGGGCTCGTAGAAGAGGATGACCACGGCAACAAAGGCCAGATAGGCGATAAAGATACTGCCGATAACTACGGGTGCCTTACTTTTCATGCTGTTATTCCGTTTTATTGCTCAACCTGGGTTCACTCCAGAGCAAGACGGCTCACTCTGTATTGAGTGATATAAGATACTCGCGACAGCTCCAATGTAAACAGTATGTTTGTAATATGTTTTGTCTGTGCGCGATTGTTGTCCGGCTGCCAGGCCGGGCAAAGGTCACTGAATAGCTGGTTTAGATGGTGAAGCCAAAGCCCATGTCCCATTCCAGCAGCGGCACCATATGTAACCCGTTGGCATTGAGTGCTATGAGTCTCTCAGCCACGGACTCATGCACTATGTAGATAGATCTCATGCCTTTGACTTCGAACATCCGTCGTTTGGCAAAAGGAATGGCCAGCAGTTTGTCGGCGTCCAGGCGAATATTGATGGCGGAAACCGAGTCGTCCGCTTGCTGGCGGATAGATTGGCTGTTGTCAAAGTCATAGACTGCGAGGCTGTTGTTGAGCATTACGGCTCAATAGAGGTGTTAGCTCTCATCGGCAGGGCAGTAGCAGACAGGCAACAGCTGCAGCCGGTAGATGTCCAGATAGTCGAGCTCTCGTTTTATGGCATTCGTTACCATAGGCATACCGTCCAGCTCCATGGCGTCAATCAGGGGAATATTTTCCTCCTCATCTGCCGGCGATTCGGCATAGATGGGCTCGCGCGACGAGGTAGGACCCCGGTAAATAAGATAATGCTCTCTACTGCAGACGGTATAAGGGGGATGGCATATCACCGCTGCCACAATACAGGACAAAATACTCGTTGTTGATATGAATCATGTCCCCCGGTTTCTTCCTTGGCGTTATTCGCTCCAGCGCACCCAGACATCTTTCAAATTGGCCGCGGTCAGCTTGTCCATTACGCTGTTGTGTACCAGCAGGAAGGAGGGGTCTTGGTCAAGTTTGAACAATAATCGCTGCTCAAGCGGAATGGCTGCCAATTTGGCCGGATCCAGCACCGGGGTTCGTATCGCGTCGATGGCGGGCGATTCAGAGTTCCAGATGGTGTGGTCGATATCGAGCACATCATAGCGATTGAAAACATGAAAATAGGCATAGAGCACTTCATCAATGAAATCCAGTTCGTCTACTGTGCCTATGTCTATCTCGGCATACATATCTTCATCCGGCTTGTAGGGGTTTTTAATACGCTCAACCCCGAAAGGCTCCATTGACGAGAGTATGTCGGCGAAAGGTTCAGCGAAGAACAGACGAGGGCACTGGGCAAAATCCACCACCAGATCCGGCCCATATTCCTCCGGGCGTTGGGGCGTGTTGGCTTTTATCAGCCAGTTCCGCTCCAGATAGAATTGGCGGCGGTGGAAAATCAGGTAGTCATTCATACTTGTTTACTCCTTTAAACTGCTTTGCCGGGAATGAGCAGGTCAGTTGGAAAAGATTTTAAAAATAACGAGCAGCCGATAAGGCTACCAAGGCTTTAGGCGCTTAAATATGTGAGCCCGTTTCGCTATTCCTGTGTCTGTTTGGGTGTTGTCTGCTGGGGCTGCATATGTTGCTGCAGATACTGCTGATAAGTGTCTTCCCCCCAGGCCTGGAGCCGGCCATCGGCAAACAGCAGAGGGGTACATTCGTCTTTGGTGGTCTTGCCGTCGGATTTTACATGATGGGTGCGGTAGAAGAGCACCTGCAGCGACTGGCCATGGGTTTGCATGGCTTCGCTGAAATCGGCTCTACCCAGGGTTTCAATGGTTTGTTCCAGCGTTTGCCCCAGCAGTAACTCAGTGACTTTAGACTGGTTATAGGCTTGCCTGTCTTCCCTGCTCATCTCTTCCGGCTTGGGCTCATAGAAGAGGATGACCACGGCAATAAAGAGCAGATAGGCGACAAAGATACTGCCGATAATCACAGGGGCCTTACCTTTCATGCTGGTTTTCCATTTTTTGCTTAAGTTGAGCTCTTGGAGCCTTAGCTTTCTTTGACTCTATACTGGCTTAAGCGAATATTGAGTTCGAGATCTGTGCGCAGTTTTGCCAATCGATAGCTGAGGCGCGCCATCTCCTTGCCTTCGGTTAGCTTTTTGGCTTGCTTTGCGCCCAGAGTATCGAGTGCATTGTAGACATTGGCCAGGGTGCGAAAGCTTCTGAGCAGTTCACCGGCCGTCTTGGGACCTATTCCCTGGATGCCGGGGATCTTGTTACCGCTGTCGCCGCTGAGGGCCATAAAGTCCAGCAGCTGGCTCTGTTCTATGCCGAGTTTTTGCTCCAGTGCGGCAATATCCATGGCGGCGCCATTGAAGTGATCCCACAGCAGCAAACGCGGTAATCTCAGCTGGCAAAAGCCCTTGTCGGTGGAGACGATAATCGCCTCGCCACCGCGTAGGCACAACTTGCTTGCCAGGGTGGCGATAACATCATCGGCTTCCGATAGCGCATTGATGGAGCCAATCCCCGCTTCTGCCAGTGCCTGTTTCAGCGCCGGCAGGCCATCGGCCAATGCCTGGGGCATGGGCTTACGGCCTTTCTTGTAATCCGGATACAGGCGTTTGCGCCAGGACTCTTCATCACCGTCCCAGACAATAGCCACATGGGTGGGGCAGTGCTGGCGAATAAGCTTCTGGCAGGCATTGCGGCTGCGCTCGGTCAGCCCTTGCATGTCGGCTTCATCCGGCTGCGCCGCATGCAGGCGGCGCACCAGATTCATACCATCAATAATCAGCAGTCGGTTCATTTCATTATTTGATAACAGGGCACATAGGCGGTGCCCGGTAACTTCATTCTTTGTTGGCTGACAAAGGCGCCCAACAGTTTATCCATCAAGGCCATCAGCTCGGGATCGCCCTTGAGCTTGAATGGACCATGACGCTCGATGTTTTTCATGGTTTCCGCCTTGACGTTGCCCGCCACTATGCCGGAAAACGCCTTGCGCAAGTTGGCCGCCAGCTCAGCCTTATTGCTCTGGAAGTGCAGGTTAAGGTTTTCCATCACTTCATGGGTGGGCACAAAGGGCAGCTGGAATTCAGGCTCTATCTTGAGGCTCCATTGGTATTGGTAGGCATCACCGGTTTGCTTGCGGTGACGTTTAACCTCTTCCATACCGGCACGCATGATGCGCGCCACCTGGGGGGCGTCGTCTATGATGATTTGGTATTTCTGCTGCGCCTGCTCGCCCAGCGTCGCGCCGATAAAGGCATCGATTTCGCGGAAGTAGGCTTCGCTTTCCTTGGGGCCGGAGAGCACCAGCGGGAAAGGAATATCGGCATTTTCGCGGTTGAGCAAAATGCCAAGCAGGTAGAGCAGCTCTTCAGCGGTGCCGGCGCCGCCGGGGAAGATGACGATACCGTGCCCCAGGCGCACAAAGGCCTCCAGGCGTTTTTCGATGTCCGGCAGAATCACCAGTTCATTGACTATCTGGTTGGGCGGCTCGGCGGCGATAATGCTTGGCTCGGTCAGGCCTATGTAACGGGCGTTATGAATGCGCTGCTTGGCGTGGCCGATTGCGGCTCCCTTCATTGGCCCTTTCATGGCTCCCGGACCGCAGCCGGTACAGATATCCAGCATTCTCAGCCCCAACTGGTAGCCCACCTCTTTGGTGTATTTGTACTCGGTGTCGTTTATCGAGTGGCCGCCCCAGCAGACTACCACATTGGGATCCTGCATCGGGGTAATGGCTCTGGCGTTTCTCAGAATGTCGAACACCACGTTGGTGATATGGCTGGCGTTGGTGAGGTTGATGTGTTTCAGGCCATCGTACTTGTTGCTGACATAGATGATGTCCCTGAGCACGGCAAACAGGTGCTCCTGAATGCCGACTATGATCTGCTCATCGACAAAGGCGCTGGCCGGCGGGTTGACCAGCTCCAGCTTGATGCCACGCTCACGGCGCAGCACGTTGATTTCAAAGTCATGGAATTGGTCAAACAGTTCCTTGGCGTTGTCAGTTTGCTGCCCCGAGGCCAATACGGCTAACGAGCAGTTACGGTAGAGTTGGTAAAGGTCACTCTTGGCACTCTGTTTGAGGCGGTCTGCCTCCAGTTGCGACAGTTGATCCATACTGCCGCGGGGACTGATCCTGACTATCATGACGACTCCTTGAGCTGAAACAGGAGTCATTGCTGTCAATCTATAATGACTCTGTCACGGCTTTCATGTTTGGCTTTGTAGAGGGCCGCATCGGCGCGTTCGAAAGTTTCCTGGATGTGTTCGCCATCCAATATCTGCGCGGCCCCTATGGATACTGTAACTGTAATACGCTGATTTTTAAATTTAAAAGGAATATTTTTAATTTTTTCGCGCACTCTGTTCAATAGTTGTTCTATATCCTTGGGTGAAACATCCGGAATGATGAGAACAAACTCCTCACCGCCATAACGGGCAACAAACTCAGTGTCACGCAGGGAGTTCTTCAACGCCATGGCGATAACCTGCAGTGTCTTGTCACCTGTGGTATGGCCAAAGCTGTCGTTGATGGACTTGAAGTGATCTATGTCGGCTACCGCCAGCCACAGTGGCTGTTTGTTGCGCTGGAAGTGGCGGTATTCCTGCTCCATCCGCTCCTCCATGGCCGCGCGGTTGGGCAGCTGGGTGAGGGTATCGAGCATATTGAGCTTCTGCTGCTCGAACAACCTTTCCTTATAGGTGGTGGCTTCACTGGAGAGGTCGCTCAGCTCTTTACGCATGGTTTCCATCGACTTGCGCAGCAAGGCTTGCTCTCTTTGCTCCAGCGCTTCCTTGCGGGCCAGGCTGGCGCGAATGGCGGCCAGTTGCTCGCTGATCTGCTGCTTGAGCTCGGTAATATCCTCAATATCCACCAATGACTCGCCGACATTGTCTACCTGGGCGTTGAGTTCACGATTCAGTTGGCTCTTGAGCTGATGGCTGCGCTGGGATTGGTTATAAGAGTCGCTGACCACTTCACGCACGGCGCTCAGGGCGTCGTTGAGGGCAAACAGAAACTCCTGTGAGGCGGTTTTTTCGCGGGCTATGTTATCCAAAAGCAGCGAGAGTATGGTTTGATAGGCCTCCAGCAGGGCATCGATATCTATCTCGGCCGAGGCCAACTGCTCCTTAATTACCAACACCTGGTCACGCTGATCTTTGCGAAACTCTATGTTGGAAATCATCTGCGCCAGCTCGTGACCCAGTTGTCTGTGCTTGGGTAGTACCGCGATGGGGGACTCAGATTCAAACTGGTTGTCCAGCAGTTGCTCGTAAAACCCCACCAGTTGCTCGACCTTGGGAATATAATCCCAGACGGTATGGAAAGGTTTGCCCAGCTCCTGCTTGAAATAGCTGACCTCTTTTTTGAGGCGCTCAGGCATGGAGTCGACTCGTTGCAGTTGGCGGCTGAATTTGCTCAGGCTGTAGCGGCCTTCTTCCAGTTGGCCCATCACATGATGGTATTGCCCCTTGAGCAGACGCTCTACCTCGACCAGATCCGGCAACACATCATCGATACGCTCGTAGGTTCCCAGGTTATGTCTGAGCTTGGCCAGTTTATTGTCCAGCTCCAGGTTTTGCCCCTTACAGGCCAGACTGAGGTGACCAATAAACTGCAGCAATGCCTGCAGCTTGGCATTTCTGTCCTCATTCATTTCATCCAACGCGGCTTTGGTGGAATGCAATTTCTGCTTGAGTACACCTAGTTGCGACACCGTTGCGTTTGAGTCCTTCATTCCTGTAATTTTCCTTCGATGCGCGATCGAATCTATAGTCGGGTCATGAGTGGCTCGAAAACCCCACGACTCCAGTTCCAGACATTTCTAAATGGTATCGCAATCCGGCAGGAGTGCAAATCTGCCATCCAGTTGTTGTGACAAAGTTTTGTCGTTCAGATCAAATTATTGACACAGGTTCGGCTCTGGACTGCTGTTGTGACTCCGGCCAGCAGATCTTATCTTTCTCACCATTGGTCTCCACTCTTATCAGGCCGCGGATAATACTCTTTTGCAATTGCAGATAGAGCGGGGCCGAGAAAATGGCGGCCGGGGTGAAGTCCAAAGTACTGAAACCGACATAACTGCCTTGGCTGTTTTTCAGGCTGATGGCACCGGCAAGGGCCAATTGCGCCGTTTCAAACAGGACTTCCACCGACAGCTTGATATCCGGGTTACCCAGGAGCGGCAACGGAATATAACCCAGCGCCGGTTTGAGCATCTGCCCCTGGAATTGCCAGGCACTGAGCGGGTGGTAAAGTTTGGCCGGGCCAGTGTCTTCGGCAAGGGTCAGGGCAAATAGGCCGGGTCTGAGCAGGAATACCTTGGCGCCGGTGAGGGTGGCAATCTCCTCGGCTTGCTGCACCAGTCTCGGCGCCGCCAGGCTGTTGCCCAAGGTGAAGTCAGAGTTGAATTCCTGCTCCAGAGACAATAGCGCCAGGCCTTTGGTTTTACTTGAAATACTGCCAAGCAAGGCGCGATAACCAGGTAGGCCGCTTATTGGCTCCAGTTGCATTTTCGCCTTTTGAGCCTGGTTCTTTTTCGCCATTTGTTTGCGCAATCTATACTGCTGCATCGCCAATGCCAGCAACAGCAGGCAGAGCCCCAGGCTGATTGCCAGCAGAATATTACGGGTATGCAGCGCGTCTTGTCTTTGCAGTTGATCTTGCCTGAGTTGACCCACTTCCAGTTTCAGCTTCTGCTCTGTAACGGCGGATGAATTAACGTCCGAGGTGGTTTGCTGCTCTTTTTCCAATATGGCCTGTTGCAGTTGGATGCTTTCCTCCTGGCTTGCCAGTGCCTGCTGAAACTTACCCTGCGCCTTGTAGGCCGCGGTTTGGTAGCCAAGGGCTTCTATCTGCTCATCCGGCAATTCCAGCAACTTGGCCAGTCGCAAGGCTTCTATGGCGTGCTGCATGGTCAAAGGCCAATCCTCCATGGCCTGGCCCACCTCGGCTATCAGCATCTCGTTATAAACCAGGTAGTGGTTGCTCTTTCTGTCCTTGAATATTTCGTTGGCCTGGAACAGGTAGTCGAGCGCGACCTGATAGTCGTTCAAATGGAAATAAGCCTCACCCAGGTTGTGGAAGTTAAGCCCCTGAGCGATGAAGTTCTTCAGCTCGGCATCTATCTGCTGGGCATTGAGGTAGTAGTCAATCGCCTTGTTCCACTCGCCTGTGTTGCCATACACCATGGCGATAACCGTCATGGTATGGGACAGGAAAGAGCCGGAACCCATGGCTTTATAAGCGTCGGCGGCGCCGTGGGCGTATTCCAGCGCTTCATCCCACTGTTCCATGTCCCGGTACAGCTTGGCCAGGTTAAGCTGCAGCAGTGCCTTTTGATTGGGATGGTTGTAACGGCTGGCCAAACGGAAGGCCTCGGTATAGTGCTGCAGCGACTTGGTGCGCTGGCCGTTGATATTGTAATACTTGCCCAAAGCCGCTTCGGCATTGGCTATCAGGTAGTCATTGCGCAGCCGGTAGGCGGTATCTCTGAGCAGGTTGTAGGCGTTCAGAGACGGAATAGCCTGTTTGGCTATCAGGTTAACTGTACCCAGATCTTCGTAGATGACATACCTGAGCAGTTGGCTGCGTTTGTCCTGGGCATCGCCCAACTGCTCGAGCGCCTGCTGGTTGAGGGCGACGGTTTGTTCATACTGTTGGTCGACCCGGCCGAGATAACGGCCTTCAAGATTATAGAGGGCAGCTTTTTCATAGTCGCTGCGGGCGATGATCTTCAACTGCTCAATGATATCTTGTGCCTGCTCCAGCCGCCCGGGAACCAGCACTTGGGCATCCAGATCCAGCCGAGCCAGCAGAATGAGTTTGTCCATCAGCTGATCCGGGGCAAAACCCACTTCCAATGCGCTGGACTGAAACTGTTCAAGCGAAGGATATTGCAACGACTCGGGCAGAGAACTGACCACAGTGCTGTGGAGCTGCCTGGGCTGCTCCCTGAAACTTATCTCTATATCATCCAGTTCGTCGGCGTGCGCCAGACCCACAAGCAGCATGGATGCGATGAACATAACCCTGAAAAAGTACATATATTTGCCTCTGTCCCATTCTGCGGGGACTTAATTGTTAGCTTTTATTAGCAACGGGTGAGGTGACCGCCCCGAATTGTTATACTCGGCCGATTTTATAACAACAATGACATAAGAAGGAATTACGAGTGAAATCCGCTGTTTTGTCAATCATATCTTACTCTTCCCTACTGACAACACTGGGCATGGCATCTTCAGCCTGGGCTGACGTCGATTATCAGATAGATCTTAAAAGCCCGGAACATCATCTGGCTCAGGTCAAGGTCACTTTCCCGCAACATTCAGGGCAACAGCTCAAGGTCAATCTGCCGGTTTGGCGTACCGGCAAGTATCGGGTATTGCCGCTGGCGGACGGGGTTCGCCGCTTTCATGCCACGGACGAGCAGGGCAACAGCCTGCCTTGGAAGCGCAGTGCCAGCGGTGAATGGACAGTGGTTTTGTCCAAGCCAACAGCGGTCACCGTCAGCTATCAACTCTATGCCAACGAGTTGGGGCAAAGAGTCAGGCATATTGATGCCAGCCATGCGTTTCTGGATGCCAGCGGCGTATTCATGTACAGCCCAGAGTTTCGCCAAGAGCCGCTTAAGGTAACACTGGATGTGCCGGCCGACTGGCGCAGTTACTCAGGAATGGCAGCAGCTGATAAGCCCCATTCGTTTGTGGCCGCCAACTATGATGTATTGGTCGACTCGCCAATTGAAACCGGGCTCAGTCAGCACCGCGCCTTCAAGGCCGATGGCAAACAATATGAGCTGGTGGTCTGGGGTGAGGGTAACTATGATTTGGAGCAGATAAAGGCAGATCTCGGCAAATTATCCGGTACGGCGGCGGCCATTTGGGATGACTATCCCTTCGAGCGTTATGTTTATATGGTGCACGCCACCTCGGGGGCCCGCGGCGCTACCGAGCATTTGAACTCAACCATTATCCAGCTGCCCAGATTCAATTTCCGTGAGCGCCAGGATTACCTGCGTTTTATCAGCACGGCTTCCCATGAGTTTATTCATACCTGGAACGTCAAGGCCTATCGCCCGGAGGGACTGGTGCCCTACGACTATCAGCAGGAGAATATGACCGAGCTGTTATGGATGGCGGAAGGCTCTACCAGCTATTTTCAAAACCAGTTGTTGCTGCGTGCCGGGATCATGACGCCGAAAGAGTTTATGGAGGACCTGGCCAAGCGGGTCAATGCCAATCAACATAAACCGGGGCGGGAAATTCAGTCGGTGGCCGAGGCCAGTGCCGGTCAGTGGGTCAGCACAGGCGGCGATTACGCCATCAACCACAGTGTGAACATCTACTCCGAAGGTTATCTGACTTCGCTGGCACTGGACTTTTCACTGCTGCAGGACACAGATAAAGAAGTGTCCTACCGGGATGTGCACCGGAGTCTCTATCGTGAGCATAAGGTCCCCAAGGGATACAATGTCACGGATGTGAAACGTATTTTGAAAAACTTATCCGGCAAGGACTATGAGTCTTGGTGGCAGAGCCATGTCAATGCCCCCTTGGTGCTGGACTTTGACAAACTGCTGAGTCAGGCAGGGCTTAAGACCGCCTACGGCCAAGACAGTAAGGAGCAGGCCTTTGCCGGTATGACACTCATTTCCGGCTCTTTGGTGTTGCAAAGTGTTGAGCGCGGTGGTCCGGCTTGGCAGGCGGGCATAGTCGCCGGCGATCAGTTGCTGGCTATCAATGGCTTGAAAGTCAGCGCCGAAGGTTACGCCAAACGTTTGGCCGACTTTAACGCGGGTGATGAGTTGACTGTGACCCTGTTCCACGACGATAAGCTCATAGAGCGGCGTGTGACTCTGGCCTCAGAGCAATCCGGCAAGCTGCAAATTAAGCCCCAGGAAAGAGTCAGCCGCGCCCAGAAAGCCTTCTTCAAGGCATGGCTCGGCATAGACTGGCCGTTTGACGCTCAGGGTAACTATAAGTCCTGAGTCTGATTGTCCCGAAAACGCCGGCGCATCTTCAGGTGCGCCGGTGTTTTTTATGGCGCTTACTTTATCTCAGCGCAGGGGACTTCTGCCCGGGAGCTTGCTGACAGAAGCCGAGGCAGACCCAGGCTCAGTAATCCCAGTAGTGCAATCAGCATGGCAATCCAGATGGGGGCATAGAGGTTGGCTCCCCGGGCGAGCGCATATCCGCTGATAAAACTGCCTCCCATGACACCCAGGGTGATAACCGAAGTATGCACTGTATTAACCAGTGCCCGGCTGCCATGGGGAAGCTGCATCAGACGGCTCACCATGGCGGGGTTCATGCTGACACCGCTGAAACCTATTCCCAATACCGCCACCGCTGCCAATAGTGGGTACTCACTGCCTTGGGCCAGCAGCAACAGGAATAACGCCTGCAGCAGCAATCCCAGCGCCTGGAGTGTTAAGTCGTTGCGGCCACAGAAGCGGGACACCAAATGATTGCCCAGCAACATACTCAAGCCATAACCAAAGAGTAACAGGGTGATAGTTTGACTACTGAAACCCGCCAGCTCGGACAGAATGGGGACAAAATAGCTGAACGCAGCATAAGTGGTACCGATAATACAGAAACTGGTGGCATAGATGGCCCAGAGTCTGGCGCTGGCAAAAGCCTTGAGTTCCTCCTTGAGTGGCAGTGGCGGCTGGGAAGGCAGTGAAGGCAATAAGCGAACACTGAGCAGTGCGGCCATTAAGCCGCAGAGCCAGACCAGAAAGAACCCAGTGCGCCAACCAAAATACTCGGCACTGAGGCTGGCCATAGGCAGGCCCAATATAGTGCCGAGCATGATCCCGGCCAAGAGCACTGCGATGGCGCGCATTTTTTGCGCTTCGGGTACCAGCTCGCCGACTCGGCCGACCGTGATCCCAAAGAAAGCGCCTGCGGCTGCGCCTATGATGATCCGGGTGACCACAAGCAGCCAATAGTCCTGCGCCATAATCGCAACCCCTTGGGCCAGTAAAAACAGACTGTAGAGAATGAGCAGGGCCTGTTTCGGCGGCCGGCCAGATAGGCAGAGGGTTAGCACAGGGCCGGCCAGCGCCATGGCGCCGGCGTAAAAGGAGACCAGATAACCCACTTCGGAAACCGACAGGGAAAGTGAGGCGGACAACTGTGGCATCATTCCGAGCACCTGCAGCTCGCAGCTGATAAGGCTGAATATACCCAGTGCCAGCAGGTAGATAGAAAAAGGCAGTGACTTTGACATGATTTTTTAGCTGAAAGATTTAAGGTGGTTACAGTATTACTTATGATTTAAGTTTGATAAATTTCATAAATTCCTTTTAGAAATGAATAAAGTCATGGATCTTAATGCGGTGCGTCAGTTTATCAAGGTGGCGGAATGTCTGAGCTTTACCGAAGCCGCGGTGCAGTTGGGACTGACTCAGTCGGGACTGTCCCGGGCTGTTAGTCGCCTGGAGCAACAACTGGGAGTCAGACTACTGCACAGAAATACCCGCAGCCTGAGCCTCACCCCAGATGGACAACTGTTTCTCGCCCGCTGCGCGCCACTGGTTTCCGGGCTCGAAGAAGCCAGGATTTCGCTGCAGGAGAATCTTTGTCTGCCCAAGGGATTGCTGAAGATCAGCGCCCCATCGGCCTTTGGTCGAGTTGTGGTATTACCCATAGTGTCAGGCCTGTTGGCCCGTTACCCTGAGCTCAAGATAGAGATGGAACTGACCGACAGGTTGGTGGATCTGGTTGATGAAGGATTCGATGCCGTCATCCGCACGGGTGAAATCAAGGACTCACGCCTGATTGCCAGACCGCTGAAGGCACTTGAATGGGCGACGCTGGCTTCGCCCGGGTATCTTGCCTCTCACTGCGCACCCGATACGCCCGCCGCGCTGAGGCAGCATAACTGTTTGCGGGTGCGAAGTCCGCTGAGCGGTAAACCTGTCAGTTGGCGTTTCAGTGAAGGTGGTAGTCAACTGGAGTATGATTTTGACGGCAACCTGATACTCGATCACGGTGACCCTTTGCTGGAAGCGGCCTGCCTGGACACGGGAGTGGTACAACTGATGCGCTATTTTGTTGATGATGCACTGCAGCAAGGCAAATTGCAGGAAATCCTCCCAACCTATGCACCTCGCCCTCATCCTCTTTTTCTGGTTTATCAACCCTCAAGGCAGCACTCTGCCAAACTCGAGGTGTTGCGGCAGGCACTGCTAGAGCAGTGGGGCGGTTAGCTGGAGACAGAAAAGGCGCCATCAGGCGCCTTTTTACTTGGAGATAGCGATTACAGGTTGTCTTCAACGCCGCCCAGGGCGTCGACCAGTGCCAGCATCAGCGTAACCAGTTCGCTGCTCATCAGCTCAAAGTCGGCGTCCAGTTTGGCCAGCGGATCCTCACCGGCAACATCATCGGTGGCGGCGCGGAACTCTTCCGAGAACTTGAGGCGACGCAGTCCGGCATCGGATTGCAGCACAAAGGCGATGGACTGACCGAAGTGCAGTGCCAGTTTATGCACCTGCTTGCCGGTTTCCAGGTGAGCCAGTACTTCCTCTTCGCCCAGATCCTGCTGCTTGAAGCGCACGGTTGCGCCATCATCGGCGGCAGACTTGAGCTCGGCTTCATCCTGAATGGTGAAGGGGGCAGGGGCATTGCCTTGCTTGAGCCATTCGGTCATTTGCACTTCAATCGGTGTCTTGGTGCTCATTGGTACCACAGGCAGGCTGCCGAGCGCCTTACGCAGCAAAGCCAGCAGTTCTTCGGCCTTGGCGGCGCTGGAGCTGTCTACCAGGATCAGTTGCTCATCCAGCAGCAACAGTGCCTTGATTTGGCTGCGACGGGAGAAGGCTCTTGGCAACAGAGTGGTGGTGATTTCATCCTTGAGCGCATCTTTCTCTTTCTTGGTCAGCTTGCGGTTTTCTTCCTCTTCCAGCAGCGACACCTTTTCTTCCAGCGCTTCTTTGATGACCTGAGAAGGCAGCAGCTTCTCCTCTTTGGTGGCGCAGATAAGGTGGCGGTTGTTGGCGCTGTGAACCAGGGTGTGCCCCAGTTTGCCCAAAGCCTTGGAAAAACCGAACTTGCTGATGTCCTGACTGGAGCAGGGAGAAAAGGTGAAGCCCTCAAGGGCCGTCTCCAGTGCCTCTATATCGGTGGAAAATGGTTTGTTGAAACGATATACGGTGAGATTTTTAAACCACATGACAGGCGCTCTTTGAAAAATAAAGCCGCAGTGTAAGGCATGAATTCCTCTAGGTAAACCCGCCCTGCTAGCACAGATTTTTTCGCTCTGGGCAGATTTAACCAAAATGTCATATAGCCCTTCGCTTGCCGCGAGGCCCTGTGGTGACGGGCTTTTACCTGTGGCTGGGCTGGTCTTTGATGCCAACGAAGCCAACAGGTTAAAAGATGAAATAAAACTGCAACAGACTCGTTGCACACTTTCGCTCGTTCCAAACCAATAACCAAGACGAAGAGAACGTCGAAAGGAATTAATGATGAACGCATTTTGCAAAACACTACTCGCTTCAGCTATCGCTTCAGTCTCTCTGGCCTCTGCCCATGCAGCCGAGCCGCTGACCGTTTACGGCAAGCTGAATGTTACTGTTCAGTCCAACGACGAGGCCGGTGCTGACGATTCTGAAACCACGGTTCAGAGCAATGCCTCTCGTTTTGGCGTGAAGGGCGAATTCGATCTGGGTAACAACCTGGCAGCATTCTACACAGTGGAATACGAAGTAGACACAGGCGATGATGCCAAAGACAACTTCCTGGCCCGTAACCAGTTTGTTGGTTTGAAGGGTAACTTCGGTGCTGTCTCTGTGGGTCGTAACGACACCATGCTGAAAGTGTCTCAAGGTAAAGTGGACCAGTTCAACGACCTGTCAGGCGACCTCAAGAGCCTGTTCAAGGGTGAAAACCGTATTGAGCAAACAGTGACTTACCTGTCGCCTTCATTCGGTGGTTTTAAAGTTGGTGCCACTTACGCTGCCGAAGCCGCCAAGTCACAAGACGGTGAAGATGGTTTCTCTGTTGCTGCCATGTACGGTGACAAGGATCTGAAAAAGAGCGCAGTATTCGCCTCTGTTGCCTACGACTCTGAAGTTAAGGGCTACGATGTTCTGCGCGCCACAGTACAGGCCAAGCTGGCCAACTTCATCCTGGGCGGTATGTACCAGCAGGAAGAAAAGTCAGTGGACGGTGACAGCAAGAACGGTTACCTGCTGAGTGCGGCTTACAAGATTGACGCAGTGACCCTCAAAGGTCAGTGGCAGGACATGGAAGACAAGGGTGATTCCTGGTCTATCGGTGCCGACTACAAGCTGGGTAAGCCTACCAAGCTGTTTGCCTTCTACACCAATCGCTCCATGGAAGATATGGACGATGATGACAAGTACATAGGTGTTGGTCTGGAACACAAGTTCTAAACGACCACAGCTGCAGCGAAGGAGGCCTTGGGCCTCCTTTTTGTTTGCACTGTTTGTAGGTAGGAGGCGTATTGAGGTAGCTCTTTGTCGCGCTGCTGTTGGCTTTGCCTTCGGCCTTTGCGGATGAATCCTGCGAGCTCAGCCGAACGGCTCTTGGGCGCGTTCCTGCAGTGTGAAAACAGTAGTCTGGAAATTGTGTCAGTGCCGTGTACCTGAAAGATAATTCGCGCCTGGCCTAACAGGGAGCCGCGGCAGCACTTGGTTAAGTTAAGGCTAACTTATTGTTTGTTGTAGACTTGTAATCTAAATTTAGCTGCAGTGAGATTGTTGCTCGTGGCGGTCAATAATGGCTCTTTGGTAAGCTTTTCATTCCAGTTTCAAGTGTTTAATCGGGAAAATTGTGACAAAATAGCGGCGTTAAAGGTGTCAGAGTCGGCCCTTTTCATAATTTTGTAATAAAACTGTCCAATAATGGCCACGTGGAAATTCACTGACAGAAACCGTTATGACTGCAAGGATTTTAATAGTAGAAGATGAGTTGGCTATCCGTGAGATGCTGACTTTTGTTATGGAACAACACGGGTACACCACCAGTGCCGCCGAGGACTTTGACTCTGCGTTGGCACTGCTCAAGGAACCTTATCCGGATCTTATTCTGCTGGACTGGATGTTTCCCGGTGGCAGTGGTATTCAGTTTGCCAAGCGATTGAAGCAAGATGAGTTTACCCGCCAGATCCCTATTATCATGCTCACCGCCCGCGGCGAGGAAGAGGACAAGGTCAAAGGCCTGGAAGTGGGCGCCGATGACTATATTACCAAACCGTTTTCCCCCAAGGAGCTGGTGGCTCGCATCAAGGCGGTTCTCAGACGCGCCGCACCAACCCGGCTGGAAGAAACCATAGACGTGCAGGGCCTGACCCTGGATCCTGTCAGCCACAGGGTCACAGTGGGGGATTCTGTGCTGGAGATGGGGCCGACCGAGTTTCGTTTGCTGCACTTCTTTATGACTCACCCGGAACGGGTCTACAGCCGTGAGCAGCTGCTGGACAATGTCTGGGGCACCAATGTCTATGTCGAAGACAGAACCGTGGATGTGCATATTCGTCGCTTAAGGAAAGCCGTGGAGCTGTCCGGGCACGATAAACTGATCCAAACGGTTCGCGGCGCAGGTTACCGCTTCTCTACCCGTATCTAGCGGGGTAACAATGGGCATGGGCCGGGTTTTGCGTTATCTTGTGCAACCATCGGCCTTTTGCCTGGGCATTTTCTATGTTTGATTCCTATTCGGGTTATCGGCTGTTTTCCCGTTTGATGCTGTACCTGGCGGCTTGTTTGCTGCTTGGGTTGCTGCTTGGTCAGTTGCTCTTGGTACTGTGTCTGGGCGCTTTTCTATTATTGGGTTGGCACTATCGCCAGCTTATCCGGCTCAATTACTGGTTGTGGCGCGATCGCCGCTTAACGCCGCCGCAGGGCAGTGGCAGCTGGGAAGGGGTGTTCAACGGCATCTATCGCCTGCAGGGCAAAAACCGCAAGCGGGTGAGTCAGTTGGCCGGGCTGTTGGGAAGGTTTCGCCAGGGGGCCGAAGCACTTCCCGATGCGGCCGTGGTACTCGATTCAGAGCACAATATTCTCTGGTGTAACAAGTTGGCGCAGCTGCTGCTTGGCTTTGTCTGGCCGCAGGATAATGGTCAGCGAATAGATAACCTTATCCGGCATCCCGACTTTTCGGCCTATTTGAAGAAGGGCCATTACAAGGAGCCGCTGGAGCTGCCGTCCCCGGTTTCGGATAAGCGTCTGCTGGAAGTGCGCTTGATGGCCTATGGCGACAGGCAGCTGTTGCTGATTGCTCGGGATATCACCCGGGTTAGGCAACTCGAGGGGATGCGCAAGGAGTTTGTTGCCAACGTCTCCCATGAGCTGAAGACACCGCTCACTGTGCTGCAGGGGTATCTTGAGATGATGCAGAGCATGGCCGAACCCGACTCACCCAATGTCAAGGCGCTGGAGCTGATGCAGCAGCAGACAGGCAGGATGCAGTCCATGGTGGAGCAGCTGTTGGCGTTGTCGCGGATTGAAGATGCCGCAGATATCAACCTGGAACACACAGTGGATATGAAGCAGTTGATGACCACCTTAAAAGAGGAGGGTGAAGCGCTCTCCCGTGGTCGCTACCAACTGAGCTTCTATGCCGAACCTGGGCTCAATACCCATGGCAATGAGTTGCAGCTGCGCAGTGCATGCTCCAATCTGTTGTCCAACGCCATACGCTACACTGAACCGGGCGGCAGTATTGAGGTGCGCTGGCAACGGGTGGCAACCGGCGCCATGTTCAGTGTTAAAGACAGCGGTGAAGGGATTGCACCGCAGCATATCAGTCGCCTGACCGAACGCTTCTATCGGGTCGACAGTGCCCGCTCGCGGCAAACCGGTGGCAGTGGTCTGGGACTGGCGATAGTGAAACACGCCCTCAGTCATCACCACAGCGAACTCAAGGTGGCCAGTGAGCTGGGCAAGGGCAGTACCTTCAGCTTTGTGATCCCGCAGCATCTTCTGGAGCAGCAAGCTTCCTGACGCGTTTGACTGCATTAACCCTATTAAGGAGCCTTTGGCTCCTTTTTGCTGTCTAGCGGGAAGAGGTAGGCTTTGTGCACTCTTTTTCAAGCCTGTGGCAAATGGCAATCTCACGGTCATGATTAAGCAAAGGCTTTAGTATATCCAAGGAAACTGTTGGGGCGACATTGTCAATCGAGAGTCCTTTATGCCGAAATGGCTTCAAGGCGTGGCTGGCCGTTATTTTCAGTCCGTTATTTTCGATACCCAGTTACAGCGTATTTATTTTGGCTTGTCATGCAACTGTCATTTTTAAGTCATAGACTTGTCATTGTGGCAATTGATACTGGCTGCGTTTTAGAAACCAAGTTCGGTAAAAACTGGAGCAAATAATGAAATTGAAACAGCTTGTCGGCGCGGTAACCCTTACGGCCGCTGGTGTATTCTCTGCAGCATCTATGGCTGCTATCGATCAGTCACTGCCAACCTACGAGAAAACAAGTGGTGTTTCCGGTAACTTGTCTTCCGTCGGCTCTGACACTCTGGCCAACATGATGACTCTGTGGGCGGAAGAATTCAAACAGATGTACCCTAACGTCAACATCCAGATCCAGGCTGCCGGTTCTTCAACTGCGCCTCCAGCTCTGACCGAAGGGACTTCTCAGTTCGGCCCAATGAGCCGCAAGATGAAGCCAAACGAAGAAGAAGCGTTTGAAAAGCACTATGGTTACAAGCCTACTGCGATTCGTGTAGCCATCGATGCCCTGGCGGTTTTTGTTCACAAGGACAACCCAATCAAGGGCCTGAGCATAGAGCAGGTTGATGCTATCTTCTCCTCTACGCACAAGTGTGGTGGCAGCGATATCACTCGCTGGGGTGATGCCGGTCTGGACGGAAGCTGGTCTGCCAAAGACATTCAGCTGTACGGCCGTAACTCAGTATCCGGTACTTACGGTTACTTCAAGAAGAAAGCGCTGTGTAAGGGTGACTTCAAAGCCAACGTGAACGAGCAGCCAGGCAGCGCCTCAGTGGTTCAGTCTGTATCTCAGTCGCTGAACGCTATCGGTTACTCAGGCATAGGTTACAAGACTGCCGGTGTTAAAGCCGTGGCTCTGTCCAAGAAGGGCGACGACTATATCGCTGCAACACCAGAAAACGCGGCCAGCGGTACTTACCCACTGTCACGCTACCTCTACGTTTACATCAACAAGCATCCAAACAAAGAGCTGTCACCCATGCAGCGCGAGTTTGTCCGCTATGTCCTGTCCAAGCAGGGTCAGCAGGTGGTTGAGAAAGACGGTTATGTTGCACTGCCAAGAAGTGTGATTGCCAAAGACCTGGAGAAGGCTGGTATCCGTCTGTAAGACATACTCCCTTCGAAGAAAAGCCCGCATCGCGGGCTTTTTTGTGTTTCAGTCCATGGAAAACAGCGCCGGGGCGCGCTGCTGCATGAACTCGATAAAGAGCTTCACCTTGAGTGGTTGCTGGCTGCGTTGATGATAGAGCAGGGAGATACGCCGTTTTTCTCCTTTCCACTCCGGCAGCAATACCTGTAGCCGCCCGTCTTTCAACTCCTGTTTACAAAAGAGCTCTGGGCCGTAAAGAATCCCGCCGTCATTCAAGGTTGCGCGGATGGCGCCGTGGAGATCCGTCAGGGTCAGGTTGGCCGGGCCGTCATAATAGAAGGCATCGCCATCAGGATGGCGCAGCGACCAGTTGAACAGAGGCCAGACCTTGATCACCTTGTGTTGACTGAGCTGCTGCGGATGATTGAATACCGGCGCCTTTCGAAGATACCCGGGGGAAGCCACCAGGCGATAATCCAATACCCCGAGAGAGCAGGAGACCCAGGAGGAGTCCGGTTGGGTGCCGCCAACTATGGCAACATCTATGCCTTTGTCGATGAGATCCACCACCTCATTGCTTTGGGCGATATGCAGTTTGATATCCGGGTAGCACTCGCAAAATTCGTTCAGTGTCTCGATGAATATCATAGAGATTATCGAGATGGGGGCGGCAATTCTCAAGGTGCCTTCGGGCTTGTCGGCGCAGGTGCCACTGGCCAGGGCATCAAACTGGGCTATCAGCTGCTGATAGCGTTGGAATAACTCCAGTCCCTCTTCGGTCAACCTCAGTTTGCGGGTGGTACGCATCAGCAGTTGTTTATCCAGCACAGACTCCAGCTTGGCCAGTTTGCGGCTGACGGTCGCCACCGGCATATCCAACACTTTGGCGGCCTGGGAGAAACTGCCGGCATTGACCAGATGTACAAACAAGTAGAGCAGTTGCAGTTCGGGGGCCTGATTGTCACTCATTGCGGTTCCTCAATGTGCCAAGGATATGTTTAAAACGCTTGTCTGCCGGTTTCTACGACCATAGCGCAATGGCTGGCGGATAACGACTATGGTATCTTGCCGGCGTCTCTGCCGAACTTACTTCGCTGTACTGATAAGGGCAGGCAAGATACAGAATTCCCCGCCATTTTCGCAGATCCCCGGCGGGAGTACGACAGCCAAAGTCAGCAAAATGGAAGAAGTATGACTGGAATCATTACTCCGCTGATCTCTGTGTTTGGCATTATGCTCGCAGGTTCACTGGTACAGAAAAGCAAAATCCTGCCGGATGGTACGGATGCGGCGCTCAATCAATATGTTTACTACATAGCTTTTCCGGCCATTATGATGATAGTGCTGGCAAGAACTTCTTTCGAGGAGATCTTCCAGTGGCATTTCATCGTCGGTTTCAGCGTAGCAATGATGCTGACCTACCTGCTGGTGTTGCTGATTTCCGGCTGTTTCAGGGCGGGCCAAGGGGTAGGGGCAATTCGCGCCTTGAATGCCACCTTTGGCAATACCGCCTTTATCGGTATCCCCATGATGATGATAGTCTACCCGGGAAACCAGCTGGCGCTGGCCGCGGCGGCCATTGCCAGCCTGTTGTCTGTGGTGATGTTTGCCGTGGCACTGGTGTCGCTGGAGCTTGCCAGAGATACAGAAAATAAGGCGCATCCTTTGCTGATAATTGTTGAAGCGCTGGCGAAAAACCCGATTGTTATCGGCAGCGCCCTGGGCGTTGCCGTCTCGGCGTCCGGTATGGCTCTGCCGGATGGGATAGAGATGATGATAAGTCAGATAGGCGCCACCTCCAGTCCATGCGCCCTGTTTGCCATCGGCATGGTGTTGGCCAAGGCGACTCGGGTTCGTGGCGCCACCCGCTTACCTGGGCCTTGGCAGTTGGCCGAGCTCTTTGGCATCAACGCCTGCAAACTGCTACTGCAACCTCTGCTGGCTTATCTATTATTGAAAGCCATGGGGATCAGCGGCACCAATCTGCAGATGGGGGTCATTCTTGCGGCCCTGCCTACGGCAGCGAGTGTATACTTACTGGCGCAGCGTTATGACACCAAGGCCGGGGTTAGTGCTCAGGGGATATTAGTGGGCACGCTGATCACCTTTATCAGTTTGCCTTTGATAGCGGCATGGGCCGTCTAGTATTTCGGGGCCGGGAAGAACACAGGGAATAATTAATCGACAGATATTTACTGTATAAAAAATCAGTATATACTGTTTATCAATACAGTGTTTTGGGAATTCATTATGCTTTGCCAACTCAGCATCAATAACTTTGCCATAGTGCGTTTTCTGGAGCTGGACTTCCGTCCGGGAATGACCAGTATTACCGGCGAGACCGGGGCGGGTAAATCCATTGCCATCGATGCCCTGGGGCTTTGTCTCGGCAATCGGGCCGATGCCGCCAGCGTGCGTCCCGGTGCCAGCAAGACGGAAGTCAGTGCCCGTTTCTCTTTGGCGGATGTTCCTCTGGCCAAGCGTTGGCTGGAAGATAATGATCTCGAACTCGAAGATGAATGTATTCTCCGGCGCACCATTGGCAGCGATGGCCGCTCCCGCGCCTATATCAATGGTAACCCTGTGCCGTTGACTCAGCTCAAGGCATTGGGGCCATTGCTGGTGGGGATCCACGGCCAGCATGCCCATCACGCCATGCTCAAGACAGAGCAGCAACTTTACCTGCTGGACAGCTATGCCAATCATAAGCTGTTGCTCGATGGTGTCAGCAGTGCCTATCAGCGTTATCGCCAAATCGAGCAGGAACTGCGGCAACTGGTGCTGTCGCAGCAGGAGAGAATTGCCCGCAAGCAGTTACTCAGTTATCAGGTGGAAGAACTCAACGACTTTGCTCTCGGGGAGCATGAGTTTGCCGAGATAGAGCAGGAGCACAAGCGCCTGGCCAACAGCACGGCGCTGATCGAGTCCTGTCAGTTGGCCTTGATGCTGCTCAGTGAGGGCGAAGAGGCCAACATAGAGTCATTGCTGAACCGGGCAGTGCATATCAGCGCCGAGCTGGAGAGTGTCGATTCTGAGCTGGCCAATGTTGGCGGTATGCTCAACGATGCCCTGATCCAGGTGCAGGAAAGCAGCAGCGAACTACAGCGCTATCTGGACAAGCTCGAGTTGGACCCTGAACACTTTGCCATGCTGGAGGCGCGACTTTCCAAGGCGATGCAATTGGCGCGCAAGCATCAGGTGATGCCCTCAGAGTTGTATCAACACCATCAGCAGTTGCTGACCGAACTGGGTAGCCTCGACTCAGATGAGCAGAAGCTCGAAGAGATAGAGCAGCAATTGGAAGCCAGCAAACAGAATTACCTGACCCAGGCGCAAAAACTCAGTCAGAGCCGCAGCCGCTATGCCAAAGAGTTGGACAAGTTGGTCACGGCTTCCATCCATGAACTCAATATGCCCAAGGGCAAGTTCAGCATAGCGGTGGAGTTCAGCCCTGAGCAGATGTCGGTCAACGGCAGTGACAGGGTTGAGTTTCTGGTGACCACCAACCCGGGGCAGCCACTGCAGAGTCTGGCCAAGGTGGCCTCTGGGGGCGAGCTTTCCCGTATCGGCCTGGGTATTCAGGTAATAACCGCCCGTAAGGTGGCAACCCCGACACTGATTTTTGACGAGGTGGACGTGGGGATTTCCGGACCAACGGCTGCCGTGGTGGGCCGCATGTTGCGCACCCTGGGAGAATCGACCCAGGTATTGTGTGTGACTCATCTGCCGCAGGTGGCAGGTAACGGCCATCAGCATATGTTTGTTGCCAAACATGCCAAGGGCAGTGGTACTGAAACCTCCATGGTGGCACTGGATAAAGAGCAGCGGGTACAGGAGCTGGCTCGGTTGCTTGGCGGCGATACCATCACCAGCAATACCCTGGCCAACGCCCGCGAGCTGCTGAGTAGTTAAGCTTCAAGGCAGTTAACAAGTCAGTTAATTCAAGAACGGCGCCCACATGGGCCACCTGTTGTACGTGTCAGATCCCAAGCTCAGTGATCAGGACCGGCGATAGGAAGCGCCCTGGCTCGCAGCAAGGGGCGGGTAACTTTCGTAATATTTTTTATCAACATTCCGGATGGCAAAGAGAAGGGGATCCAGGTGATCCCCATCGGCGACTTTTCTTCCAAAGATCAATTTGCCAGCGCCAAGAACATCAGCGCTTAGGATGTGTTGACGGCCAACCGCTTTCCGGCCGGGATGGCGGGGATTATTCCACAGGGCGCTGCAGGGCTTGGTGACCCGCTTAAAACCAACGATGTCTATCAGAGCAACGAGGTGCTGCCACTGGCGCGTGATATTGTGGAGTTCATCAACAGCGCCCCCGAGCTGGCCAAGCTGGGGTCTCTGAGTGTGCGTGAACCATCTTAAGGAGTAATAGTACTGCTTATGGTCATCTAAATTTCATGGTTTTAAACTGAATACTAAAGTCTGTTTTTGTGATAATGTTGGAAAGTATAATAAATTTGAGTTTCTAGTAACTATTTGAGTTGGTTATGGATATTAATCAATACCTTAGTAAGCCATTGGGGCGTGATGACGTTGAGAATATTAGCGAATGTGTTTTCAACGTTAATGCCTTGAGTGAATCTTGTGTTAAGAATATCAATAGAGAAAGAATGTGTGTGTGGGTTGGTGCTGTATTTTTATTAATGTGGGCTGAGGTCTTTTTTAGAGGGGATGATGCTCTTCTTTCTGATATATTCAATGTTGAATTTATAAAATTAGGTGGTGGGGCTTTATTGGTTATATGTTTTTTTGTATGGAGAGGTTTTAAAGCCAATTTAAAAAGAGATTGTTTTAAACGAGATGTTATATGTCGCAATGTGGTGAGGAAATATGGGCTTCGTATTGTCATGGATAATGTTTTTTTAGACGTTAATGGGGTGTCACACTTCTTTTCAGTGCCTGAAATGAAATTACTGAGCTCTTATCGTAAATAGAGTGGTAGTAATGCTTAGTTAACGCGAGAGCAGAAATATTGCTTACATATTAAGATGGGATGCGATAACAGTTATATAGCGGGGGTGAGTTAATAAATACGACATGCTTGGTGTCTCAGTTAGAGACAGCCAACTGCTAAAAGTGGTACGCTTTATTTCGCTAAAGATATAAGTGAGCATCAACATGAGTGATCAGCAGTTGACTGAGGATAAACTATATCAAATATCATTACTCCTTGCGCAAGGAAGTTATGTGGTCATGATTTTCAGAACGGCAAAGGTGTATCAATCAACAGTTTCCAGGGAATTAAAGTGCAATAGTAACCTAGATGTATGGGAGCCCAACATGGCCCTCATGAACTGAAATTGTAAATCACTATATAAGCATTTTTGGATGTGTATAGCTATATTTATTCTTTGTCACATAATTCCACAAGTTGTCTTTGACTTATTGAATAAGTTGCAGGCTGCACTATTAAGGATGCTTTTAGAGTAAGGTCGTTAGTCCTAACATTTTAATTTTGGATAAAATCTCTATGACTTAATGCCCCGAATGCATGCGATTGTTAGCTGCTATTTATACATTTTTGGAATTACAAGGCTATTTGCCATAAGATCAAATAGCTTTTCATATCTTTTTAACCCACCTCGATCCGTTGGTTCTCCATTTATAGATGTCATCACTTGGCCTTGGATTTGAATCATTTTGTTTTTATAGAAGATAGTATACATGATTGTTTCCATACTAAATGTGTTCCTCATCCTTGCTTTGTCCATTTTGAAATGCACCCAAAAACCAGGCAAATTCTCCAAAGTTAATTTTCCGCTATTCAGATGGACTCCGCCGTCAGGTATAATATCTTGAATATCTTTCGGGTTTGATATTTTTAATACATCTTTTTCTGTTATTTCCTCTCCGGGCTGTAATGGTATTTCTTTGATTAGAACAATTAGTAACTCAAGTCCTCTACCGTTCTCGCTAACAAATTTCTGTACGACATTTGGTCGATTACCTTCTTTTGCAATCCATGTTCTAGGGGCTTCAATAGAAAATGCTACACCCTTTGCTTTTCCAGCACCATTCGTTGAGTATTTGTGTTTGTAACCGTCAATAAACTCTCGCTCTGGATTGTTTTTATAACCTGATTTGAAAAGTAGTAATGTCTCAAGGATTGGAGAATCTATATTTCCTTTTGCTCGTTCCCGAACAATATTAATAAATCGGCGAGCTTGTGTCTCGGATGTTTTATCAATGTTGATAGAACTCTCTATTTGAGTGTTGAGCTGTTTTTTTATTTCATTCCATTCGCTTTTGGAGTTTCTTTCCATTAACTCATCCATGCCTTCAATTGATGAGTTAAAGGTTGCCAAAAACTCCTTCTCGGCTATTAGCACTAATCCTGATGTTGAGGGGTACTTCTTGGAGATTTTTCTCAAGGAATAGTTTTGTCCCAAGTAGAACCCATAAGCTTGACCAATATCTTTAGCCAATGCATTAGTGAGCTTTGTTTCTGCATATGTGCTGGAGGATAATACGACTAGAATCAATATCGTTAAAGTTTTTTTAAATGAATTTTTCATGGTTTTTATCTAATATTGTTTATTTGGAAGGTTACTCACCAATACAGGCATTTTTACTAATTCCATATTTAAAGCATGTATCTATTTTTTCTTTAATACAGGTTTCTATGCCTCTACCTTCGTAGTTACAAGCGTTATATTTACACATCATAATGAATTCATGGTTTTGTACTAAATCACTATAAGAGTTGACACTATATACATTTAACCAATGACTAATGGCAGAATTAACTTCACTTTCGTTAATGACAATGTTATTGCTATCAAGAATTTTTTGCATGCGTGCAGCCTCAACAGTCATTGCTTCACTACCTGTCACGAGTGCACATATTAAATCAAGCGTATATTGTTGTTTGAGTTCTGTATCTGTTCCTGAATCCATAATAAACCATAAAACAGCCAATAATATGGCTCCTAATAATAAGTTTTTCATTTTAACCTCTTGTTATTCTTTTATCTCATCAATTGTCTGAGTTTGCCCATATTCACCATTTTTATGTGATAGTATGTTTTTTTGATGCTTCTTGAAAATGTTAACTGCTTTAATTTTTGTGATACCATTAATTTCATCTAGCCAGTTTTTTAAATTTACAAAATATCTCTCTTTGTGTCCATTAACCTTGGTTGGGATAAGATGGCTAAATGCTTTTTTAATAAAATCATGTCCAATATTTTCCTCTAACTCTTTGATTAGATGATAAGTGTCTGCGTATAGCGGATCTTTACCTGCGCCGAAATGCTCTTCCCATGCTAGCCATTCATCCTCTCTATCAAGGTGACTATGTAGCTTTTTCGCAAAATTAGTATTTATTCCCTCAATATATAAATCATATGCATAAGCATTTTTTAAGTGTGCTACTTCGTGGGCTAGTTGACCAAGAAACTTATCTGAATTTGCTTCTAGAGTTAAATAGATTGCGAATCCGTTTTCTATTTCTGGGATTGGCTCGCATAATGGCCATTTCAATTCTGGTGCTTTAGTTGGGTCAATAGGCTTTGACTTTCTTAAATAAATTTCCGAAATTTCCGTTTTACCATATAACTCATCCAGGTAGATTTTGCTCAAGTTAAAGTCTGCAAAAACACTTGCCTCTTTAAACTCCTCGTACAACTCAAACCACATACATTCCTCTAATTTAGATTTTAAATTCAATGTCTTTATGGATGGCTACTCGCCCCTCTATAAGCAATTTATCAGAATCATGCTACACAAACGAGCACTAATAATTGAAAATTTGATGCTGGTGTTTTGTTGGTCGTGGGAAGTGGCAGTGATTCATCGATTGATTCAGTAAAATTAACTAGGATACTATTTATAGTTTAGAAATGGTGTATGTGAGTTAGGTCAACCAGTCTGTTTTTATTACGTTGTGGTTTTGAATTGGCAGGTTGATTTTAGATTCATTTAACCGTTCGTTATTACTCGTAACCTATGTCATTCTCGTCCCTACTTGTTCAAACATATCTTTATCCAACTCAATACCGATAAAGTGCCGACCCAGAGCCTTGCAGGCTTTTCCGGTAGAGCCTGAACCCATGAAACAATCCAAGACAACGTCTCCTGGGCGACTGCTGGCGTTAATGATGTGCTCGAGCATGGCTGCGGGTTTTTCACAGGGGTGCTTGCCTGGGTAGTAGGGCACAGCCGGGTAGTGCCAAACATCGGTAAACGGCACGTCCTTGGATACCGTGAATGGCCGGCGTAAGTGCTGGTACTGTGCTTTCAAGTCATCAAACTCTTGTGCCAGACCTTGGTATTGTCGCTGCAGCGCCACGAACTCAGTTTCCAGCGTATCATAGTCCCGTTCCAGCGCCTTTTGGGTAAACAAGGCCTGCAGCTTTTGATACTGCTCTGCATTGGGTAATTGCCACTGCGAAGCGGTAAACCAATGGCTGGCCATCTGGGTTCCTGTGGCTTGATTAATCTCTTTGTTGCTGACGGCGGTGCGGGCTTTTTCTTCTTTAAAGTAGTTAATCAAGGGGCAAACACATGCTGACGCACTTTTCATAGTCGCCACAGCTGCCTTTGGCAAAACCTTCAGCACCCTAGTGCTCGCACATAATGATCCGCTCAGTTGCTCGGTGGTTGATTGTAGCCCGGGGTTGAGTGTGTGTTGATGTGACCAGGTCGCCACGAACGTATGACCAGAGTAGGGATCCGTGCAGGTGCAGTACATCTTGGCATAATATGGGATCGCATCCTTGGTGCTTTGGATAATAGCGTGACGGACGATTTTCCCCGTCTTTGCTATGACTTACGGCCTTTGGGTGAAGTGTTTTTTCGCTGTGAGCCTTTAATGGCGCTTTTTCCCCCTACGCCGCCTTTTCCCGCCTTTCTCTCTTTGGTTTTTCCTTCAGTGGCTTTTCCCTCAGTCGCTTTGCGGGAAGCCGTTTGAGCCTTTTGGCTCCGGGTCTGCAGTGGTTTATTGGCGGCTGTTTCGGTGTCTGTTGCGTCAGCAATTTTCGGCTGTGGCAATATCCCCAACTCTTCAAAGAAATTGATCTGCCTTCTCAGCTCAAATAAAGAGCCGGTACGGCTGGTCTGGCCTATGGTCAGGGTCCAGCTGTCTGTGAGGCCGTCGGTATTGCTGAGGATATAGCCACGATAAACAAGCTTACGCATCTTATTGAGCGCTGATCCCTATGTTGGATACGCCGCTCATGACGATTTCCTTGCGCAGTGCTTTGACAAACTCCGCCGTTATCTGCGGGTTTTCCTCGATTATTTCCAGCAAGGATCCCTGCAATTCGCGCTCTTCCTGCATCACTTCGTGGTTGAATACAAACTCGTCCAATGCTTCACCATCCAATTCGGGATCGGCTATGGCTTCGATATAGTGGGCCACGGTACCGGATGACAGCTTGGAGATATTGGTGATGTCGTCTTCCACCTTGCTTTCCAGTGCGCCCAGCAGTGAACTGAGTGCCACTGCGGCATCCATCGCCGGGTAGACTCCATAGGCGTCGAATTGGGTCGGCTCCGGGGTGTTTTCTTCCAGTTTTGCCATCTGCAGCTCAAGGTTCAGCTTGAGTTTGCGGTCATATAAAGACTGCCACAACAGGTTGAGTACCGTATCCAATACCTGGGGATCGCCGAATTCACACACCTCGGAAAACAGTTGGTAGTTGGGGTACATACGCTGGCACAGCGCCACGGCAAAGAGTTTCTTTTGTGGCAGTTCCAGCGCCTTTAGGCGTTTAAAGAAGCCCGGTTTAGTTGTCATCGGTTAAATCCATCGAAAGTTGGGATATCACTTGTTTTGCCGCAGATTCTACCTTAGTTAACTCATCAAGTAACTCCAGTATTTCCGGCTCCAGCTCGGCAATGCTGCTGCCTTGCTTGAGACCGCCTTCCACGGTTTGACAGAGTTTTTGCAACGTCGGTACGCCGCAGTAGCAACAGGCACCGTGCAGTTTGTGGACACAGGCCTGCATTTTGGCGGCGTCATCCTGCTCCAGCGATTCCTGAATGTTGCTGGTGGTGTCCGGCATGGAGTCAATTAGCATTCTGAGCATATCCAGCGCCAGATCCTGTTTCTGATTGGCCTGGGTCAGACACAGCTCCCAGTTGAGGGTGTGCTGGTCAAAATGGGTAAACTTGGGCCGGGTAATCCAGCGGCTGATCACTCCTTTCAGTGCAGCTTCATCTATGGGCTTGGGCAGGTAGCCATCCATGCCGCTATTGAGGATCCGCTCGCGCTCCTCATTGATGGCGTGGGCGGTTACCGCAATGATGGGGGTATTGCGGTTCAACGAGTCCTGACGAATGAGCCGGGTGGCGGTAATGCCATCGGTTCCCGGCATCTGGATATCCATAAAAATCAAATCAAAGCTACGCTGTTTGGCCAGATTCACCGCCTGCTCGCCATTACTGGCGGTGGTCACCCCTGTAACCAATTCATCGAGCAGGGTGTCAATCAGCTTGAGGTTGGCCGGGTTGTCATCCACCGCCAGCACATTGAGTTTGTGGCGCTGCTGCGGCTCAATCAGCTTGGGCAGGGCAGGCTTGAGTTCAGATTCCTGTGGCAGATAAATCATGTTGCGTGCCATCAGATATTCGCTGGCAGGAATGCTCAGAACAAGGTCTACCACAGGGCGAATATAGCGCTCCAGTGCCTCTTGATCATGGCAGTCGAACAGCGCAATAAGGGCCTCGGTCACTTGTCTGGCACTCTTGAGCACTGCCTGCAACTGAGTCGGGCCATCGAAACCGTGACAGCCGAGCAGCACATAGTGGAAATGCGCCTTGTCTTGAGCAAGTTCGGCTTCCAATTGCGGCACAGTGTGAACACTGTTGACCTGCATCTGCCATTGTTGCAGGCGGCGGTTGAGCACCGAGC
The DNA here is from genome assembly GCF_043103185.1 of Shewanella sp. YQ_9. Classification (NCBI taxonomy): domain Bacteria; kingdom Pseudomonadati; phylum Pseudomonadota; class Gammaproteobacteria; order Alteromonadales; family Shewanellaceae; genus Shewanella; species Shewanella sp. YQ_9. The sequence goes on along the minus strand of NZ_JBICJO010000077.1, from coordinate 107,730 downwards.
GGGTCAAGGGCCTGGGTTCAAACAACAATACCGTCTTGCCTCTGAGCTGCTCCAGTGGCAGCGGCTCACCTATTGGGAACTGGCTGGTCATCAGTGGCAGGGTAAACCAGAAGGTGGAGCCTTTACCCACCCGGGAGCTAAAGCCTATCTGGCCGCCCATCTGGTTAATGAGGCGTTTGGTGATCACCAGCCCAAGGCCGGTACCGCCGAAGCGGCGTGAGATAGATGAATCGGCCTGGCCGAACGCCTGGAACAGCAACTCCTGCTGGCTTTCTTCAATGCCAATACCCGTATCTGACACCTCACAGTGCAGCAGCAACTTGTCTTCCTTGATGTTGCTGATATCCACCTTCAACAGCACGCTGCCCTGATCGGTAAACTTGATGGCATTGCCCACCAGATTGGTGATGATCTGACCCACCCGCATGGCATCGCCGCTGACGGCATCCGGCACTTCCGGCGCTACATCCACCACAAGTTCCAGCCCCTTCTCGTGGGCAGAGCCGGCCAGCAGCATCATGGTGTCATCCAGGGTTTCCCTGAGGGCAAACGGCATGGTTTCCAGCACCATTTTGCCGGCTTCCAACTTGGAGAAGTCGAGGATGTCGTTAATGATACTCAGCAGGTTGGTGGCACTGCGTTCAATGGTGCGAATATATTCCATCTGGCTGGCGTGCAGCGGCGTTTTCAATAGTTGACGGGCAAAACCTATCACGCCATTGAGCGGCGTTCTCAGTTCGTGAGACATGTTGGCCAAAAATTCAGATTTTATTCTGCTGGCTTCCAGTGCCCGTTTCTTGGCCAAGTCCAGTTCAACGTTCTGAATCTCAATCTGCTCCAGGGTTTCCCTGAGATCCGAGGTCGCCTGATCGATATTCTGCTGCATCTCGTCATGGTATTCCGACAAGGAGCCCGCCATGGCGTTAATCCCCCGTTTGAGCAGATCCAGCTCACCGATGAGATTGCCCTCCAGCCGGGTATCCAGCTTGCCCTCGCGGATTTTGGCCACCACCCGCACCATGTCTGTGATTGGCTGAGTCACATTCTTTACCAAACGGAAGGTGAACAGCAGATTCAGCTGCACCCCGATAAGCACTATGATAAAAGCCGCCACCGCGGCTCTGTGCTGTTCCAGCAGCGCCTTTTCCTTGTTGAGCAGCAAAGAGATATAACCCAGAGGTTTCTCATTGAAGCCGGGAGCATCGTCTACCGCCAGCAGACTGCCGGCGGCGAAAATAGGCGCTCTCAGCACCAGACTGTCGCCTACCTGATCGTACTCGGTGCGGGCCAGATCCGAGATGGCACCCTTGTAGCGCATAATCTCAAAGTCTTTGTGATAGTGGGAGGTGACAAACAGTTGATTGTCGGCATCGAAGATGGCGATGGATTTCACCAAGGTCGACTTGTTGAGCTGAGCCGCGGCGAGTAGGCGTTTGGTGGCCTCGCGGTTATTGGCGGCCAGGCCTACCTCACTGGCGATAGCCAGCGGCTCTATGATATTGCTGCCCTGTTCTATGAGCGTATCTTCAAGCTCATAAAAGCGATTTATGGTAAAGTAACTGCCCAGAAGAATACCGACCAAAATGGTAGGAGCCAGGGCCAATACCAGCACCCAGGATCTGAGGCTGTACTTGGTCATGTTATTCGCACTGTTCATGGGCGGTATAGGTATTCCAGATAGTTTGTTTTACGGCTATAGATAGACTGCCAGATATCCCGGCGTCTTTGCCAGTTTTTTATTGTTTCAGGGGCCTAGATGGCACAATTTTTTAGAGAAAAACCAAACAGATCCAAGAAAGTCTCCGCAAAACTGTCACTCACGGCTTCCGGATTGGATCATCAGGGTGCCGGGATCGGTCAATATCAGGGCAAAGTGGTGTTTATTCCCGGCTTGTTGCCCGGTGAGAGCGCCGAGGTGCAGCTCACCGAACAAAAAAAGAACTATGCCAGGGGCAAACTCATCCGCATCACCCAAACATCGCCGGAGCGGGTTGAACCCCAATGCCCCCATTATGCGCTTTGCGGCGGCTGCGATCTGCAACACTTGTCAGATTTGAGCCAGCGGCGGCACAAGCGCCGGGCCCTGGCCGAGTTGTTTGCCAAACTCTCTGGCCTATCCGAGCTGCCGGAGATAGGCGAGCTGGCTTCCGCCCCTTGGCATTATAGACGCAAGGCCAGACTGGCGACCTGGTATGACAAACAAAGTCGCGAATTCACCCTGGGGTTCAGGGCCAAGTCCAGCAGCAAGGTAGTTGCCATTGGCGAATGTCCTGTATTGGCGGCTTCGTTGTCGGAACTGATAAAGCCGTTGGCAGCGCAACTGGCTCACCTGCAGGGCGTGGCTCAGCTTGGTCATGTGGAGCTGATTGAAACCGAAGCCGGTCGTTTTGTGGTGCTGAGAATTACCCGGCCACTGGTGAATAAAGACAAGGAAAAGCTCAAGGCTTTTGCCGGGCAGCAAGGATTACAGTTGGTGCTGCAGGACAATCAGGGCGAGTGTGAGTACCTTACGGGCAATCAGCCAAGCTACCGCTTGTCCGGCGCCGAAGGCGATGAGCTGACGCTTAAGTTTAATCCGGGGAATTTTATTCAGGTCAATGGTGAAGTAAACCGCGCCATGGTGGCCAAGGCCATAGATTGGCTGCAACCCAAGGCCGGCGAGCACATATTGGACCTCTTCTGCGGCATGGGTAACTTCAGCCTACCGCTGGCGGCCAGCGGCGCTAGGGTCACAGGTGTCGAGGGCGTGCCCGCCATGGTTGAGCAGGCCAGACAAAATGCCAAACAGGCCGGGCTTGAAGGGTTGCAGTTCTTTTGCGCCGATCTCAGCGCCGACCTCTCGACCGAGCCCTGGCTTGGCAAGGTGGATAAACTGCTGCTGGATCCCGCCCGGGCCGGTGCCTATGAGACGCTTTCTTATCTGAAAAACATCGCGCCCGAGCGAGTGGTGTATGTCTCCTGCAACCCGGCGAGCCTGGCGCGGGACAGCGTCTTGTTGCTCGAGCAAGGTTATCGCCTGGAGCGCCTCAGTGTGTTGGACATGTTTCCCCAGACCCATCACACCGAAGCCATGGCCTTGTTTGTGCGGAATTGATGCTTTTATTGTCTATCGAGTCAATTTTATCAATAAAGGTACTCACGGGGGTTTGACATCCCATCGGGTATGCTCAAGATAGGGAGTCTTGTTGAGTCTGTTAATCGGACACTAAAGGAAGGTGAGATGGTATCTGTTCGCGAAGCACACTTTAAGGATCCTGATTTCAATCTGGATGAGTGGGTTAATCGTTATGTGGCCGACTCCGCCGATGCCGGGCGTTTGTTGGAGCTGATAGCCAAGGTGGAAGCACTGCCTATGGGTAAGTGCAAGCGTCCCAAAGCCGAGCTGCAGGCCAAGGCGCGGGAGATGATAGAGATCCTCGCGCCGCTCAACATGGATATCGAAACTCTGCAGGCTGCCATCTTATTTGTGTTTTTCGAGGTGGGCATAGTCGATGAAGCCAAGCTCACCGAAGACTTTGGCCCCGAGTTGGCAACCTTGGTCAACAGCGTCAAGACCATGGATGCCATAGGTGCACTCAAGGTGGGCAATGACAGCCGCAGCAGCGAACCGCAAATCGACAATATCCGTAAGATGTTGCTGGCCATGGTGGAAGATGTACGCGCCGTGGTGATCAAACTGGCCGAGCGGGTATGCCTGCTGCGGGCCGTGAAAAACGACGATGAAGAAACCCGGGTATTGTTGGCCCGGGAAATTGCCGACATCTACGCGCCGCTGGCCAACCGTTTGGGCATAGGTCAGCTCAAGTGGGAGCTGGAGGATATCTCGTTTCGTTATCTGCATCCCGAGACCTACAAAGAGATTGCCAAGCAGCTGGACGGCAAGCGCCTGGACCGTGAAGTCTTTATCGACAACTTTGTCAATCAGTTGCAAACGCGGCTGGATGAAGAAGGCATTCGTGCCAAGGTCTATGGCCGCCCCAAACATATCTACTCCATCTGGCGCAAGATGCGCGGCAAGCAGCTTAAATTTGACGAGCTGTTTGACGTGCGTGCAGTGCGAATCGTCACCGACCGGCTGCAGGACTGCTACGGTGCGCTCGGTGTAGTGCATACCCTTTGGCACCATATTCCCAGAGAGTTTGACGACTATATTGCCAACCCCAAACCCAACGGCTACCAGTCGATTCACACTGTGGTGGTGGGGCCGGAGGGCAAAACGGTCGAAATCCAAATTCGTACCCAGCAGATGCATGAAGATGCCGAGCTCGGGGTGGCGGCTCACTGGAAATATAAAGAGGGCAATCACTCCGGCAAACAGAGTGGCTATGAAGAGAAGATCAACTGGCTGCGCAAGATTTTGCAGTGGCAAGAAGATGTAGTCGAGAGCGGCAACCTGGTGGAGGAGATCCGGGCCCAGGTCTTCGAAGACAGAGTTTATGTGTTTACCCCGTCCGGAGAAGTGGTGGACTTGCCAGCCGGCTCGACCGTATTGGACTTTGCCTACTATATCCACTCCCAGGTGGGCCACAAGTGTATTGGCGCCAAGGTCGATGGCCGCATAGTGCCGTTCACCTACCAGGTGGAAACCGGTGAGCGCATCGAGATCATCACCTCCAAGCATCCCAATCCGAAGCGGGATTGGCTTAACCCCAACCTGGGTTATATCAAGACCTCCAGAGCCCGCAGCAAGATCCAACACTGGTTCAAGCAGCAGGACAGGGACAAGAACCTGGTGGCCGGACGCGAGATGCTGGAAGCCGAACTGGCGCGGGTGGGGCTGACACTCAAGGATGTCGGCAGCGCAATTGAGCGCTTCAACATGACCAACATGGATGACCTGTTGGCGGCCATAGGTGGCGGCGATGTGCGCCTCAACCAAGTGGTTAATCATGTACAGAGCCGACTCAGAACTCAGGAGCCTTCTGACGAAGAAGCGGTGGAAGAGCTGGTCAAGAAAGGTCAGCAGAAACCCATAGGCGCCAATCGCGGCCAGATTGAGGTCAATGGTGTCGGTAATCTGATGAGCCATCTGGCGCGCTGCTGTCAGCCGGTGCCCGGTGATGAAATTTTCGGTTTTATTACCAAGGGACGCGGTATTTCGGTGCACAGAGCCGATTGTGAGCAGGTTAAGGAACTGATGCGTGCCCATCCCGAGCGGGTAGTGGATGTGGTCTGGGGCGAAAACTACTCCGGCGGCTACAAAATCCGTATTCGAGTGGTGGCCAATGACAGAACCGGTCTGCTGCGGGATCTCACCTCTGTGCTGGCGGCGGAAAAGTCCAATGTGCTGGCGATGAGTTCCTCATCGGATCTCAAGAACCAGACTGCGGCCATTGAACTTGAGATGGAGCTTTATAACCTCGACGGTTTATCCCGGGTTATCTCCAAGCTGACCCAGATAGACGGGGTAATAGAAGCCCGTAGGCTCTGATGCCGGATTGGTATGCGAGTGACACGAAAAACAGGACGCATAGGTTGCGTCCTGCTGTTTTTTAAGACTTATCAAAGAGTCGTTGGATTGGTAAGCGTATTAGCAACAAAGGAGTAGCGGCGGTGGCGGCAGATATCAATGCATTGCTTGAGATTATGGCAAAGCTCAGGGACCCTGAGCTGGGTTGCCCCTGGGACAGGGCGCAGGATTTTGACTCCATAGTGCCCTACACCCTGGAAGAAGCCTATGAAGTGGCCGACGCCATAGAGAGCCGCGACTGGCAGGAGTTACCTTCTGAGCTTGGCGATTTGCTGTTTCAGGTGGTGTTCTATTGTCAGCTTGGCAAGGAAAAGGGCTGGTTTGATTTCGCCACTGTGCTTGAGCGGATATGTAATAAGCTTATCAATCGTCATCCCCATGTGTTTGCCGCCGATACCGACTTGAGTTTTGACTCGGCACCGGATGCCAAGAACAACTGGGAACGTATCAAGGCGGCCGAGCGCGCCGGGCGCGAGCTGCACTCAGTGCTGGACGATATTCCCAAGGCGCTGCCGGCGTTGGCGCGGGCGGGTAAGATCCAAAAGCGGGTCGCCCGGGTAGGGTTTGATTGGCCTGAGTTTGAGCCCGTGGTCGACAAGGTACACGAAGAGATTGAAGAAGTGTTGCACGAAGCGCGTCAAGCCACGCCGGATAAGGCCAGGGTTGAGGACGAAGTGGGCGACTTGCTGTTTGCTGCGGTGAATCTGGCGCGCCACTTGGGGGTGGACCCCGAGCAGGCCCTCAGAGGGGCCAACAACAAGTTTGAGCGGCGTTTTCGCGCCGTCGAGCAAAAAGCCAATGCCAGCGGCAAGCCGTTTGAAGAACATGATCTGCAGGCACTGGATGCTTATTGGGATCAGGTCAAGCGTGAAGAGCGCGGTGAAATCCAGTAGAAGGCGAAGCCTGGATTAAAATTGCGCGAATGAGATCAGAGCGTAAAAATTATCGTCATTCCTGTTTGGTAAATGGCAGGGGCTTTGATATACTGTCGCCCCGTCCTGGTGCTTTCATTCGAGCACCTATTTATCATTCTTTTTTCTCAGGTTCAGCATGACTACAAGGTATATCTTCGTTACTGGTGGCGTTGTTTCATCACTAGGTAAAGGCATTGCAGCAGCATCGCTCGCGGCAATTTTAGAGGCCAGAGGCCTGAATGTAACCATCATGAAGCTGGATCCTTACATCAACGTTGATCCGGGAACCATGAGCCCAACCCAACACGGGGAAGTATTTGTCACTGAGGACGGCGCAGAGACAGATCTGGACTTGGGCCACTATGAGCGTTTCATCCGTACCAAGATGAACCGCCGCAACAACTTCACTACAGGTCGTATCTACGAGGAAGTGCTGCGCAAGGAGCGTCGTGGTGACTACCTGGGTGCCACTATTCAGGTTATTCCGCACATCACCAATGCCATCAAGGAAAAAGTCCTCGAAGGCGGTGAAGGCCATGATGTCGCCATCGTTGAAATCGGTGGTACTGTGGGTGATATCGAATCTCTGCCTTTCCTCGAGTCTATCCGTCAGTTGGGTGTTGAACTGGGCCGCGATCGCAGCCTGTTTATGCATCTGACTCTGGTGCCTTTTATCGGCCCGGCTCAGGAAGTGAAAACCAAGCCGACTCAGCATTCAGTTAAAGAGCTGCGTTCTATCGGTATTGCGCCGGATATTCTGGTTTGCCGTGGCGACCGCGCTATTCCAGCCACAGAGAGAGCCAAAATCTCCCTGTTCTGTAATGTTGAAGAGCGGGCGGTTATCTCCCTCAAAGACGTGGATTCCATCTACAAGATCCCGGCGCTGCTGCGCTCACAAGGGCTGGATGAGCTGGTAGTCAAGCGCTTTGGCCTGAGCTGCCCTGAAGCCGACCTGTCCGAATGGGAAAACGTGGTTTATCAGGAAGCCAATCCAAACAATGAAGTGACCATAGGTATGGTCGGCAAGTACATCGAACTGCCGGATGCCTACAAGTCAGTCAACGAAGCGTTGAAGCATGCCGGCCTCAAAAACCGGGTTTCGGTGAACATCAAGTATATCGACTCCCAGACTGTTGAAGTCAAAGGCGTTGAAGTGCTGGAAGGTCTGGATGGCATTCTGGTTCCCGGCGGCTTTGGTGAGCGTGGTGTTGAAGGTAAGATCCTTGCCGCTCAATACGCCCGTGAGAACGAACTGCCATACTTTGGTATCTGTTTGGGTATGCAGGTTGCCTTGATTGAATTCGCCCGTCATGTCGCCGGCATGGAAGGTGCCCACTCTACCGAGTTCAACAAGGAAACCCCGTTCCCTGTTGTGGGCCTGATCACCGAATGGATCGATGAAGAAGGCAATCTGGAGCAGCGTGACGAGGCCTCAGATCTTGGCGGTACCATGCGTCTTGGCGCTCAGCTGTGCCATCTAATTGAAGGCACCAAGGCCGCTGCGGCTTATAAGAGCAACACTTGTATCGAGCGTCACCGCCATCGTTACGAAGTGAACAACGCCTTCCGTGAGCGTCTGGAAAAAGCCGGCTTGGTATTCAGTGGCTTGTCTTCGGATCGCAAGCTGGTAGAGATGATCGAGATACCTGGTCACCCTTGGTTTGTTGCCGGTCAGTTCCATCCGGAATTCACCTCCACACCTCGCGACGGTCACCCTCTGTTTGAAGGTTTTGTCGCCGCCGCCAGTACTTACCAAAAGCGTAATCTGGGTTAAACTAGAAGAGCCGGACTGCTATGGCAGCTCCGGCTTTTTCATCCCCGGCCGGGCCGGGAAGTGTGAAGTGAAAGTCCAATACCCATATGAGAGACGCTGAACGCTCAGATGGGTATGGGTTTTTTCTTTAACTTTAATCGAGGACATTATGGCTAAGATCATTAACGTCATTGGACGCGAAATCATGGATTCTCGCGGTAACCCCACTGTAGAAGCTGAAGTGCATCTGGAAGGTGGTTTCATCGGTATGGCAGCAGCTCCATCAGGTGCTTCTACCGGTAGCCGTGAAGCGCTGGAACTGCGTGATGGCGACAAGGCCCGCTATCTGGGTAAAGGCGTGCTAAAGGCTGTTGACAATGTCAACGGTCCTATCCGTGAAGCCCTGCTGGGTAAAGATGCCACGGCTCAAGCCGAGCTGGATGGCATCATGATCGCGCTGGACGGCACCGAAAACAAAGACAAGCTGGGCGCCAACGCCATTCTGGCTGTGTCTTTGGCTGCTGCCAAGGCCGCTGCTGCCTTCAAAGGTATGCCGCTTTACGCTCACATCGCCGAACTGAACGGGACTCCTGGCCAGTACAGCATGCCGGTTCCTATGATGAACATCTTGAACGGTGGTGAGCATGCCGACAACAACGTCGACATTCAGGAATTCATGGTACAGCCAGTCGGTGCCAAGAGTTTCCGTGAAGCCCTGCGTATGGGCGCTGAAATCTTCCACAACCTGAAGAAGGTGCTCAAGTCCAAGGGCCTGAACACTGCCGTGGGTGACGAAGGCGGTTTTGCGCCTAACCTGTCATCCAACGCCGATGCCCTGGCTGTTATCAAAGAAGCCGTTGAAGCTGCTGGCTACAAACTGGGTACAGATGTGACTCTGGCGCTGGATTGTGCGGCTTCCGAGTTCTACAAAGACGGTAAGTATGACCTGGCCGGTGAAGGCAAGGTATTCGATTCCAATGGTTTCTCTGACTTCCTCAAGTCGCTGACCGAGCAGTATCCTATCGTTTCTATCGAAGATGGCCTGGATGAGTCTGATTGGGATGGCTGGGCTTACCAGACCAAGATCCTTGGTGACAAGATCCAGCTGGTGGGTGATGACCTGTTCGTGACCAACACCAAGATCCTGTCTCGCGGTATCGAGCAGGGCGTTGCCAACTCGATTCTGATCAAGTTCAACCAGATAGGTTCTCTGACCGAGACTCTGGCCGCTATCCGTATGGCCAAGGAAGCCGGTTATACCGCCGTTATCTCTCACCGCTCAGGTGAAACTGAAGATGCGACCATTGCCGACTTGGCAGTAGGTACCGCAGCCGGCCAGATCAAGACCGGCTCTCTGTGCCGCTCTGACCGTGTTGCCAAGTACAACCAGCTGCTGCGTATTGAAGAGCAACTGGGCGCCAAGGCAGCCTACCGCGGCCTGAGTGAGATCAAAGGTCAGGCGTAATTTTCGCCCCCAGCTACAAAAGGCCGCCACTTGGTGGCCTTTTTTGTTGTACTATCAACACTAATCGTATTTTTTAGGGCATGAGCTGAATTTATCACCATGAAACGACTGCTTTTTGTCATCGCCTTGTTGCTGGGGCTACTGCAATATCGTCTTTGGCTGGGAGAAAACAGTCTGCCGGAGTACTTCCATCTTGAGCAGCAGATAGCGGCTCAAAATGACAGCAATGCCAGGCTCGAAGAACGTAACCAGGTACTGAAAGAGGAGATCCGCGATCTGCGCAGCGGTACCGAAGCCCTGGAAGAGCGTGCCCGCAATGAGCTGGGGTTAATCAAGAAGGGTGAAACCTTTTATCGGGTTGTTGGTGGTGAGCAGCGTTCCATGTCTTTGGCCAGTCAGTAACGGCCCAATTTCAACATAACGGATATCCATGAGCGAATCTATTTCCTCCCGGACTACAGCGGCCGGGATCCCCAGTGATGAACCAGTGATTGCCATAGTACCGGCAGCGGGAATAGGCAGTCGCATGGGCGCCGACTGTCCCAAGCAGTATCTGCCACTTGCCGGCTCCTGCATTTTGGAGCAAACCCTCAAGGGGTTGCTGAGTCACAATGGCATCTCAAGGGTGATAGTGGCGCTGAACCCGGAAGATAGCTTCTTTGGCAAACTGGCGGTGGCCAGTCATCCCAAGTTGGAGACAGTCACCGGCGGCAAAGAGCGGGCCGATTCTGTGCTGGCGGCGCTTGAGAGCCTGGTAGCCGACAAGCCATTGCCTGCCAATACCTGGGCCCTGGTACACGATGCCGCCAGACCCTGCCTGACCCATGGCGATATTGATAAGCTGCTTGCTTCACGAAAACAACATCCTCAGGGGGCGATACTGGCTGCGCCGGTGCGCGATACCATGAAACGCAGCGGCGTTGATGGCTGCATCAGTGAAACGGTTGCCAGAGAAGCACTCTGGCATGCGCTAACGCCGCAGCTGTTTCCACTGCTCACTTTGACCGATGCGCTGAAAGCGGCGCTGGCCGCCGGTGTGCTGGTGACAGATGAAGCCTCGGCGATGGAGTGGCGCGGAGTACACCCGGCACTTATCAGCGGCCGCAGTGACAATATCAAGGTAACCCATCCGGACGACTTGCCGCTGGCAGCGCTTTATCTGGCGCATCAGCGGGGCAACTGAATACAGGAACAAGCAATGAATATACGTATTGGACACGGTTTTGATGTACATAAATTCGGTGGTGAGCCGCCCTTGGTCCTCGGTGGGGTGAAAGTGCCGTACCACACAGGCCTGTTGGCGCACTCGGATGGTGATGTGGTATTGCACGCGATTTCAGATGCGATACTCGGCGCCATGGCACTTGGTGACATAGGTAAACACTTTCCCGATACAGATGCCGAATTCAAGGGAGCCGACAGCCGGGTGCTGCTGCGTCATTGTTACCGCCTGGCACTGGACAAAGGCTTTCGTCTCGGCAACCTGGATGTGACCATTATTGCCCAGGCGCCCAAGATGGCGCCGCATATTGAAGCCATTCGACAGATGTTGGCCGAAGATCTGCACACAGATCTCGATTCCATCAACGTCAAGGCGACCACGACAGAAAAACTCGGCTTTACCGGCCGCAGTGAAGGCATTGCGGTAGAAGCCGTGGTGCTGATGTTCGGTATGTAATACCGACTCATTTACAGGAAAAGATTCAAATAAGATGAATTCATTACACTTTCTCTATGGCAAGCCTCTCTCCAAAGGCGATATGCGCACCAGCAACAGCGATTTTCAGGTGCAGGAAATACTGCCTTTTCTGCCCTCGGGCGAGGGTGAGCACCATCTGCTGCATATTCGTAAAGATGGCCTGAATACGGTTCAGGTGGCCGAGATGCTGGCCAAATTGGCCAAGGTGCATCCCAAAGAGGTGACCTTTGCCGGCCAGAAGGATAAGAATGCCATCACAGAGCAGTGGTTCGGCGTACGAATTCCGGGTAAAGAAACACCGGATTGGCTGAGTCTCAACAGTGAGTCCATCACGGTATTGAGTGCGGCGCGTCATAACAAGAAGCTGCGCATTGGTGCGCTTTCCGGTAACCGTTTCAAGCTGGTTCTGCGCCAGATAACTCAGCCGGAAGATGTATTGCAGCGGCTGGAGTCGATTGCCGAGGGGGGCGTACCCAACTATTTCGGTGAACAGCGCTTTGGCCACAACGGCCGCAACATAGAAATGGCGCGGCAGATGCTGCAGGGGCGCAAGGTGAAAGACAGAAACAAGCGCTCCATCTACCTGTCGGCGCTGCGCTCATTATTGTTTAATCAACTGGTATCTCAGCGCCTGGCGACCCATGGGCTTGAGTGTCTGGACGGTGATTGTGTCATGCTGGCCGGCAGCCGCAGCTTCTTTGTTGCCGAGCGCTGGGATGAGGTGTTGCAACAAAGGCTGGCAGAGAAAGATATTTTGCTGTCGGCGCCCATGTGGGGTAGGGGGCAGCCACTCAGCAGTGCCGATGCCTTGGCTTTTGAGGCTCAGGTTCTGGCCGAATACAGCGCTGATTGTGAAGGCCTGGAAAAAGCCGGGCTCGAGCAGGAAAGGCGACCATTGTTGTTGCGTCCCGAAGGGATGAAGTACCAGTTTATCGAGCCGGACACACTGGAGCTGGAGTTCAGCCTTCCTGCGGGCAGCTTTGCAACCTCAGTGCTGCGGGAACTGCTCGACTATGATGATGTGACCGAACGTCTGTGGCGTGAGCGCCAGGCGGCTCAGGAAGGAAACCCTGCATGAAAATCTTGGTCAGCAACGATGATGGGGTAACGGCTCCTGGGATCCGCGCCCTATCGGAAGCCTTGTCAGCCGTTGCCGAAGTGCTCACTGTGGCGCCGGATCGCAACTGCTCCGGTGCCAGTAACTCTTTAACCTTGACGAATCCCTTAAGGATTAATAAGTTAGACAATGGCTACATCTCGGTAAACGGCACGCCAACCGATTGCGTTCATCTGGCGATTCGCGAACTCTATGAAGGCGAACCCGACATGGTGGTCTCGGGGATCAATGCCGGTGCCAATATGGGAGACGATACCCTCTACTCAGGCACAGTGGCGGCGGCGATGGAAGGGCGTTTTCTGGGGTTGCCGGCAGTGGCCGTATCCTTGGTGGGCCGTGAGCTTACGCATTATGACAGTGCGGCGGCCTATGCGGTGAAGATCATAATGGGGCTTAAGAAGCATCCTATTGCCTCGGATCAGATCCTCAATATCAACGTGCCGGATCTGCCTCTCGATGAAATCAAGGGGATACGGGTTACTCGGCTCGGCGCCCGCCATAAGGCTGAGGGTATGGTCAGAGCCAGAGATCCTCACGGCCGCGAGGTATTTTGGTTGGGGCCACCCGGGATTGAACTGGATGTGGGCGAAGACACAGACTTTTATGCCGTGTCTCAGGGATATGTATCCATCACCCCATTAACTGTAGATTTAACCGCCTATCGGCAGCTCTCACAATTGCAACACTGGATAGAAAAACTATGACCCGGGTAGCCTCCACATCGGCACTGAACTTAACCAGAAAACTGCAGGAAGCAGGGATCCGTCACCCGGGTCTGTTGCAGGTGGTGGCCAAAACCCCCAGAGAGTTGTTTCTTGATGGTGCCTTGGCGCACAAGGCTTATGAAAACACCGCTCTACCCATAGGCTCGGGCCAAACCATATCCCAGCCTTATATTGTGGCGAGAATGACGGAGTTATTGTTGGAGCATAATCCTGCCAAGGTGCTTGAAATAGGTACCGGCTCAGGATATCAGGCGGCGGTACTGGCGCAGTTGGTGCCAGAGCTTTGCACGGTTGAGCGAATCAAAAGCCTGCAAATTCAGGCTCGCCAACGCCTCAAACGCCTGGATCTGCATAATGTGGCCTTCAAATACGGTGATGGCTGGCAAGGTTGGCCCAACAGGGCGCCCTTCGATGCCATCATGGTGACAGCGGCGGCCTCTGATATTCCCACAGCCTTGCTGGAACAGTTGGCAGAGGGGGGCGTACTGGTGATCCCCGTTGGTGATGAGAGCCAACAGTTGCTGAAGATCCGCCGGGAGAGGGGACAGTTTATTTCCCAAGTGGTCGAAGCGGTAAAATTTGTTCCCTTAATCAGTGGCGGTTTGGCCTGATAGTCATTAAAGCATGCAGGAGTATTCTTGAGCCCATTGCATTCCAGCCAGTTTCTGCATAAAAAGGCGTCATTTCTTTGTCGCCTTGGCTCAGTGCTATTGGTCACTCTGGTTTCTGGATGCAGTTTTCAGGCTCACAGGCCGGCTCCGGTCGAATCCATTTATGGCGTAAAACGGCCGGCGATCGAAAGAGGTTCTATTCGCTCTGACACTTATAAGGTGAAAAAGGGCGATACCCTCTACTCCATCGCTTGGGGGGCCGGTAAAGACTATGCACAAATAGCCAAGTTAAATCAGCTAGATAAGTCTTATACCATCTACCCTGGCCAAGTGCTCATTCTCGATGGTAAAAAAAATGTTAAATCGAATTCACAGCCGAGTTCGAGTAAAAACTCCAAATCCAAACCTCAAAAACCAAAAGATAAGATCTATAAAAAACAGACGGTTAAGCAGAAACAGGCCGTCGCTCAAGCCAAGCAAAATAAGCCGAAAAAAACACTTGATCCCAAACCAAAGTCTGCTTACCCTGTACCCAATGGTAAACAGAATGTTAACCATGTTGTCCACAAGCCGAGTTCGACTCTGCCGGACAAAGTCAGTCGCTGGATATGGCCAGTCAATGGTCGGGTGATTGGCGCCTTCTCTGCCAAAGAGCAGGGAAACAAAGGAATCAAGATAGCCGGCAACCGAGGCGATATTATTAAAGCCACTGCCGATGGTCGGGTAGTCTATGCGGGTAATGCTTTGCGGGGTTATGGAAACCTCGTCATTATCAAGCATAGTGATGACTATCTCAGTGCTTACGCCCACGCCGATAAGATCTTGGTCAAGGAAAAGCAGCATGTGTCCGCCGGGCAAACTGTTGCGAAGATGGGAAGTACAGGCACCAACCAGGTCATGCTGCACTTTGAGATCCGCTACCATGGTCAGTCTGTTAATCCACTTAATTATTTACCCAAACGCTGATTGTTTGGGAGCCAAAGTTGGCATATGGAGGATAAAAAGCGATGTAAATTAGTTTGTTAAGGTTTGGGAGAGAATATTATGAGCCGCAAAAATGCTAGCGCACCCGTGGAAGAGCTTGTAGATTTATCCGTAAACGACACGGAAGTGGCGTCGAAGAAGGAAGAAGCTCTGGCCGAAATGGTTCAGGATGACCTGCAAAAGAACTTAGACGCGACCCAACTTTATCTGAGTGAAATCGGATTTTCCCCCTTGTTGAGTGCAGAAGAAGAAGTCTTTTTCTCGCGCAAGGCCCTCAAAGGTTGTGAAAAATCACGCAACCGCATGATCGAAAGTAATTTACGCCTCGTGGTTAAAATAGCCCGCCGTTACAACAACCGCGGCTTGGCACTCTTGGATCTGATTGAAGAAGGCAATCTTGGTCTGATCCGTGCCGTAGAGAAGTTCGACCCCGAGCGCGGATTCCGTTTCTCCACTTATGCCACCTGGTGGATCCGCCAGACCATAGAGCGAGCCATAATGAATCAGACCCGCACCATACGTCTGCCTATTCATGTGGTGAAAGAGCTCAATGTGTATCTGCGTACAGCCCGGGAGTTGGCTCATAAGCTGGATCACGAACCCACAGCCGAAGAGATAGCCGAAAAGCTGGAACTGCCGAGCAGTGATGTCAGCAAGATGCTGAAGCTGAATGAGAGAATCACCTCGGTCGACACCCCGATAGGCGGTGACAACGACAAGGCTCTGCTCGATGTATTGGCGGATGATGATGAGATGACGCCGGATGCCCAGGTGCAGGAAGAAGACATTTCCAACTCAGTGGTTAAGTGGCTCAATGAGCTCAATACCAAGCAAAGAGAAGTGCTTGCCAGACGCTTTGGCCTACTGGGATATGAACCTTCTACTCTGGAAGATGTGGGCTCGGAAATTGGCCTGACCCGTGAAAGAGTGCGGCAAATTCAGGTGGAGGCATTGAAACGCCTGCGCGACATACTCTCCTCTCAGGGGTTGTCGGTAGAGGCCCTGTTCAAGGCCTAAAGCAACTTACCATCCTTTGTAATAAAAAGAAGGGACGCATTGCGCCCCTTCTTTCTTGTATTTACAAGCCACAGCGATAGCTGGAGTAGCGGACTTAGTTTGCCAACGCCTTGAGTTTATAGATTAGGTCCAGCGCCTCTCTTGGGCTGAGCTCATCCGGGTTCAGCCTGCCAAGCAGAAGTTCAAGCTCAGATGGCGGCGTTTCCAGTTGCAGTGTGGCCTGCGCCGGGACATGGGGTTCTTGACCGTGATCGCGACTTTCAAGTTGCTGCAGTTTCAATTTGGCGGCCTTGATCACCGAGGCCGGAACACCGGCCAGTGAAGCAACCTGCAAACCATAGCTCTTGCTGGCGGCCCCTTCCTGCACTGCGTGCATAAAGACTATGCTGTCGCCATGCTCCATGGCATCCAGATGTACATTGGCAACCTGGGGCATCAATTCTGCCAACTGAGTTAGCTCGAAGTAATGGGTGGCAAACAGTGTCATGGCGCCGAGTCGCTGAGCCAGATACTCTGCCGCCGACCAGGCAAGTGACAAGCCGTCATAGGTGGAGGTGCCGCGGCCAATCTCATCCATCAGCACCAGACTCTCTGCGGTCGCATTGTGGAGAATATTGGCCGTTTCTGTCATTTCCACCATAAAGGTGGAGCGGCCCGAGGCCAGATCGTCCGAGGCGCCGATACGGGTGAAGATCCTGTCAACGGGCCCCAGAATTGCCTTATCTGCCGGCACAAAGCTGCCGATATGCGCCATCAGGGTGATCAGCGCCACCTGACGCATGTAAGTGGACTTACCGCCCATATTGGGGCCTGTGACCACCAACATTTTACGTTCAGGGCTAAGGGTTACCGGGTTGGCGATAAAGGGAGCCTGGCTGACTCGCTCAACTACTGGGTGACGCCCGGCTTCAATATGTATGCCCGGCTTATCGCTCAACTCAGGTTGGTTGTAGTTGAGGCTGTCGGCCCGCTCGGCAAAGTTGCTCAGTACATCCAACTCGGCCGCTGCCATGGCAAAAGCCTGCAACTCGCTGAGCTTGGGTAGCAGGAGATCGAACAGTTCGTCCCAAAGCTGTTTTTCCAGTGCCAGCGCCTTGCCCTGACTGGAAAGCACTTTCTCTTCATACTCTTTCAGCTCGGGGATGATATAGCGCTCGGTGTTTTTCAATGTCTGGCGTCTTTGATAGCTCAGGGGCACCAGTGCCGATTGTCCACGGGAAACTTCGATATAGTAGCCGTGTACCCGGTTGAAACCGACTTTCAGGGTGGCTATTCCAGTTTGTTCTTTTTCCCTGACTTCCAACTGTTGCAGATAGTCACTGGCGCCTTCACTGAGGCGGCGCCATTCATCCAGTTCGGCATGATAACCATCGCGGATCACGCCGCCATCACGAATGAGTACCGGCGGGTTGTCGACAATCGCCCGCTCCAGCAGCGCGAGTTCTTCTGGGAATTCACTGAGCTGGCGTTTCAAACGGCCAAGCTCGGGGCTTTGGGTGTTTGCCAATAGTTGCTGCAGTTGCGGCAACAGTGCCAGCGCTTGCCGCAGACGGGCAAAGTCTCTCGGGCGGGCGCTTCTCAGAGCCAGGCGTGCCATGATCCGCTCCACATCACCAAGCGCCTTGAGGTCGTCATGTAACGGTTCGAACAGGCCGCTGGCAATCAACTCTGCCACCGCGGTTTGCCGCAGGCCTATCTGTTGATGATCCCTGAGTGGCTGATGGATCCAGCGCTGTAACATCCTGCTGCCCATGGGGGTAGCGGTTGCGTCCAGCACCGAAGCCAAAGTATTGTCCCGGCCACCGGCAAGATTCACAGTCAGTTCCAGATTCCGCCGGGTGGCGGCATCCAACACTATGCTGTCGCTCTGGTTAAAGCGGGTAATGGCATTGATATGGGGCAGGGCGGTGCGCTGGGTATCTTTAACATACTGCATCAGGCAGCCGGCGGCCTGCAGTGACAGCCTGGCGTCTGTTATGCCAAAACCACGCAGATCTTTGGTGCCGAATTGATCCAGCAACAATCGCATGCAGGTATCCAAGTCAAACTCCCACTCGGGACGACGGCGTTTGCCCTTGATGCCGGCAATCAGGCTTTGTTGGGAAAAGTCTTCGCTGTAGAGCAGCTCGGCCGGTTTGGTGCGTTGCAGCTCTGCCTCCAATGATTCAAGGGTGGCCAGCTCGGCAATCACAAAACGGCCGGAGGCCACATCCAAGGTGGCGTAGCCAAAACCGTTCTTGCCTTCGTAGACGGCGGCCAGCAAGTTATCCTGACGTTCTTGCAGCAGCGCTTCATCGGTGAGGGTTCCGGGAGTCACTATGCGCACCACTTTGCGCTCGACCGGCCCTTTGGACGTGGCCGGGTCACCAATCTGCTCACAGATGGCAACCGACTCACCGAGCTGCACCAGCTTGGCGAGATAACCTTCCACCGCATGATAGGGAATACCCGCCATAGGAATAGGATCGCCGCCACTCTTGCCCCTGGCCGTCAGTGAAATACCCAAGAGCTCGGAGGCTTTTTTGGCATCATCGTAAAACAGTTCGTAAAAGTCCCCCATGCGATAAAACAGCAGCATTTCGGCATGCTGCGCCTTCATCGACAGATACTGGCGCATCATCGGGGTGTGTTTTTCCAAATCCGGGTTATCCATAGGCGTGATCACTGCATTCATGGGAGCTTTCAGATGTTTCCTTGACTGTTTTTCCAAGAGCGGTTGCCCTTTCGACAATGGCGCCAATAGTATCAGTTATTCATCACTGAACCAGTCGTGGGCGGGTAAATTTTATGCTTTCGGTCACAAGTGATTGATCCGCAAGCGGCCTTTAAATAAATTATCACCAGCACTTGATACTGTATGATTGTACAGTATACTAGGTGGCAGATTGGTATTGACGCCAAAGCTCTTAAAAGGAGCGGCAACATAGATTTCAGGCGGCGCATTGCGCCGCAATCAAGAGGGAACAGGAATGAAAATAGATCCAAACAAAGAGAAGGCGTTGAACGCAGTTCTGGGACAGATAGAGAAGCAGTTCGGTAAAGGTTCTATCATGAAGCTGGGTGAAGACAGAACCATGGATGTCGAAACCATCTCTACCGGTTCGCTTTCTCTGGACGTGGCTCTAGGGGCCGGCGGTCTGCCAATGGGCCGTATCGTTGAGATCTATGGTCCTGAATCTTCTGGTAAAACAACCCTGACACTGGAAGTGATTGCTGCGGCGCAGCGTGAAGGCAAAGTGTGTGCCTTTATCGATGCCGAACACGCACTGGATCCTATCTACGCCAAGAAGCTGGGCGTGGATATCGATAACCTCCTGTGTTCTCAGCCAGATACAGGTGAACAGGCGCTGGAAATCTGTGATGCGCTGACTCGCAGTGGCGCCGTCGATGTCATCATTGTTGACTCAGTGGCGGCGCTGACGCCCAAGGCTGAAATCGAAGGTGAAATCGGTGATTCCCACATGGGGCTGGCGGCCCGTATGATGAGCCAGGCAATGCGTAAGCTGGCCGGTAACCTCAAGCAGTCTAACACTCTGCTTATCTTCATCAACCAGATCCGGATGAAGATTGGGGTCATGTTCGGTAACCCAGAAACCACCACTGGTGGTAACGCCCTTAAGTTCTACGCTTCCGTTCGTCTCGATATCCGCCGTACAGGTGCTATCAAAGAGGGTGACGAGGTTGTTGGTAACGAAACTCGGGTTAAAGTGGTTAAGAACAAGATTGCCGCCCCCTTCAAACAAGCCGATTTCCAAATTCTCTATGGTCAGGGGATCAACCGTACCGGTGAGTTGGTTGACCTGGGCGTAGCCCACAAGCTGGTGGAAAAATCCGGCGCCTGGTACAGCTACAAAGGTGACAAGATAGGTCAAGGCCGCGCCAATGCCGGTAAGTTCCTCAAGGAAAATCCTGAAGTGGCTGCCGAAATCGAAGCGGCACTGCGCGCCAAACTGCTCAGCAAAGCAGAAACGGCACCTGCCAGCGCCGAGACAGGTGAAGGCAATGTCGATCTGGAAACCGGAGAAGTCTTCTGAGCCAGTCGGTAATGGATGTTGCGGTCGCGCTATTGGCGCGCCGCGACTATGGCCGCGAGCAACTCAAGAGCCGCTTGCTGGACAAGGGCTTTGAGTTGCCGGAAGTTGAACAGACTTTGGATGGTCTGGAAGCCAAAGGTTTTATTGATGATCAGCGTTTCGCGGCAGCCTTGCTGCGCAGCCATATTGCCAAGGCCCACGGCCCGGGGAAAGTGCGTCAAGCACTGATGCAAAAGGGCTTAAATAAACAATGTATTGAGCAGGTTTTGGATGCCAGTGATTGTGACTGGTTTGCCTTGGCCCGTACGCGCGCGCTGAAGAAATTCGGTGATAGTCCCGCAGATGATATGAAAGAAAAAGCTCGTCGAATTCGTCACTTGATGGGGCAGGGCTTTAGTTATGATCAAGTGGCATATGCCCTTGAATATGACCCTTACGACTGACTTTTCCCTCTATCACAATTGCCCCTTCACAACTAAGCTTACCGCTGCTAAAGCATCCCAAACTGACCTTGTTTTACAAAACCCCAGCATTTACTTTCCTTGAGTTGCAGTCGTTGTTTGCACGCCAAAGTAACACTCAGCTGTTAACACTCCGTTCTGGCGCTTTTAGCTGACTTTATCTGTCCCGTTAAAACTTGCCGTAGCCTTCAGGGCTCCATCCCCTGAGTGATTCCGCGCCTGTGGCAAATGGTATTTGCTGACTCAGGTTATTGGGTTTCGGCTTATGCCGCTAACGCTCTCTGTACCTTGGCTGTATCAGGCGTCATACCCTGCGCAATCTAATTGGTATTCTGGCGCTGCATGCTTATAATGCTTGGCAAAAGAGCGCTTGAGTGGCCGGGCGACGCACGCCTTTAGACCACTTTTTATACATTATTCAGGCTTAAGCAACTCAGGACGATTTATGTACCAAACCACAGCAGCACTCAGAAGTGCTTTCCTGGAGTTTTTCCGCAAGAATGGCCATCAGGTAGTCGACAGCAGTTCACTGGTGCCAGGCAATGACCCCACTTTGTTGTTCACCAACGCCGGGATGAACCAGTTTAAAGACGTATTCCTCGGTATGGACAAGCGCAGCTACAGCCGCGCTACCACTTCGCAGCGTTGTGTTCGCGCCGGTGGTAAACATAACGACCTGGATAACGTGGGTTATACGGCCCGTCACCACACCTTCTTTGAGATGCTGGGTAACTTCAGCTTCGGTGATTACTTCAAAGAAGATGCCATTCGCTTTGCCTGGACCTTCTTGACTGAAGAGCTCAAGCTGCCCAAGGAACGTCTGTGCGTTACCGTTTATCAATCTGATGATGAAGCCTTTGATATCTGGAACAAGCAGATAGGGGTTCCCGCCGAGGACATTATCCGTATCGGCGACAACAAGGGCGCACCTTATGCTTCAGATAACTTCTGGCAGATGGGCGATACAGGCCCTTGTGGTCCTTGTACTGAAATCTTCTATGACCACGGTGCTCACATTCCTGGTGGCCGCCCAGGTACACCGGAAGAGGATGGTGACAGATTTATTGAGATCTGGAACATAGTCTTCATGCAGTACAACCGTCAGGCCGATGGTGTGATGGAGCCTCTGCCCAAGCCTTCAGTCGATACAGGTATGGGTATAGAGCGTATTGCCGCCATTATGCAAGGCGTGCATTCCAACTATGAAATTGACGTGTTCCGCACTCTGATTGCCAAAACGGCCGAGATCATCGGCGTGACAGATCTGGAAAACAAATCCCTGCGGGTTATTGCCGACCACATTCGCTCTTGCGCCTTCCTGATTGCCGATGGTGTGATGCCGTCCAATGAAGGCCGGGGTTATGTACTGCGGCGTATCATCCGCCGCGCCGTGCGTCACGGTAACAAACTGGGCGCCACAGACACCTTCTTCTACAAGCTGGTACCTACACTTATTGACGTGATGGGCGATGCTGCCAAGGGCCTTAAGGCGACTCAGAGCATAGTGGAAAAGGCGCTGAAAGCCGAAGAAGAACAGTTTGCCCGTACACTTGAGCGTGGTCTGGGTATTTTGGATGCTGCTTTGTCTGAGCTTAAAGGCGATACCTTGGATGGTGGAACCGTATTCAAGCTCTACGATACCTATGGTTTCCCTATGGATTTGACCGCCGATGTTTGCCGCGAGCGTAATATCAAGGTCGATGAAGATGGTTTTGATGCGGCGATGGCCGAGCAGCGCAGCCGGGCTCAGGCCGCCGGTCAGTTTGGTGCCGATTACAACGCCGGGCTGAAGATTGATGCCGACAGTGAGTTCTGCGGTTACAGTGAACTCAGCGGCAATGGCAAGGTTATCGGCATCTATGTCGATGGTCAGGCGGTCGACACTCTGGATGCCGGTCAGCAAGCGGTTATTGTGCTGGACAAGACTCCATTTTATGGCGAGTCAGGCGGCCAGGTAGGCGATAAGGGCCAACTGACAGCCGAAGGTTTGCTGTTTGAGGTGAGCGACACCCAAAAGTATGCCCAGGCCACAGGTCATATCGGCCAACTGAGCCAAGGCAAACTGACTCTGGGTCAGGAGTTGCTTGCGCAAGTCGATAAGAAACTGCGCCATCGCACCCAACTGAACCACTCAGTGACTCACCTGCTGCACGCCGCGCTGCGTCAAGTATTGGGTGAGCATGTGACCCAGAAAGGTTCATTGGTGGAGCCCGAGCGTCTGCGTTTCGACTTCTCTCACTTTGAAGCGGTTAAGTCTGAAGAGCTCAAGGCGGTTGAGGAGATGGTCAATACCCAGATCCGTCGTAACCACGAGCTGAAAACGGCTGAGATGGACATAGAGCAGGCCAAAGCCAAGGGCGCCATGGCCTTGTTCGGTGAGAAATACGACGCCCAGGTTCGGGTTGTGACCATGGGAGACTTTTCTATTGAGCTTTGTGGTGGTACCCATGTGGGCCGCACCGGTGACATAGGTCTGTTCAAGATCACTTCCGAAGGCGGTATCGCCGCCGGTATTCGCCGTATTGAAGCAGTCACAGGTGCTGCTGCCATGGCCTTCGTCGCCGAGCAACAGCAAGAGTTGAGTGATGCTGCTAACTTGCTGAAAGCAGACAGTCACTCAGTGGTAGCCAAGCTTAAGGCGCAGTTGGAGCGTAGCCGTCAACTGGAAAAAGAGATTGCTCAACTCAAAGACAAACTGGCCGCCGCGGCCAGTGCCGATATGATTTCCGATGCGCAAGAGATTGCCGGAGTCAAGGTGTTGGTGAAACAGGTCGAAGGCATTGACCCTGGCTCTCTGCGTGGTCTGCAGGACGAGCTCAAGCAGAAGCTACAATCTGGCGTAGTGGTGCTGGGTCTGGCTCATGGCGACAAAGTAAACCTTATCGCCGGGGTGACTAAAGACTTGACCGCTAAGGTGAAGGCCGGTGAATTGGTGGCCATGGTGGCTGCGCAGGTTGGTGGCAAGGGCGGTGGCCGTCCCGATATGGCTCAGGCTGGTGGTAGTGAAGTTGCCAACTTGCCTCAGGCATTGGCATCGGTAACGCCTTGGCTGACTGAACGTCTGGCATAATTTCGCCACCAACGAGGTCTATGTGACACAAGAAGTACGTTCAGGCAGTAACGAGCGACTGTATGTCAAAAAGTTCGGCGGCACCTCGGTAGGCTCCATTGAGCGTATCGAGGTGATTGCCGAGCAGATTGCCAAAGCTCAATTGAGCGGCGAGCATCAGGTGTTGGTGCTCTCTGCCATGGCCGGTGAAACCAACCGTTTGTTTGCACTGGCGGGGCAGATTGACCCCGATGCATCGGCGCGGGAGATGGACATGCTGGTCTCCACCGGCGAGCAGGTGAGTATTGCGCTGATGGCGATGGCGTTGGCAAAACGTGGCGTCAAGGCCAAGTCGCTCAATGCCGCCCAGGTGCAAATCCACACCAATAGCCAGTTTGGCCGTGCCAGTATCGAACGAGTTGATGTTCAGTATCTGCTGGAATTGCTGGCCCAGGGAATTATCCCGATAGTGGCCGGCTTCCAGGGGCGGGATCAATTCGGGGAAGTGACCACTCTTGGGCGCGGAGGCTCGGATACCACTGCTGTGGCATTGGCTGCCGCGCTCAAGGCGCAGGAATGTCAAATTTTTACCGATGTGGCTGGTGTCTATACCACAGATCCCAATATTGAACCGAGCGCACAAAAGCTTGATGCCATCAGTTTCGAAGAGATGCTGGAGATGGCTCGGTTGGGAGCCAAGGTGTTGCACCCGGATTCAGTCTCTTATGCCGAGCGCTTTCGGGTTCCCTTGCGGGTGCTTTCCAGCTTTGAACCTGGCAGTGGCACCCTGATACGTTTCGATGCCTGTGAAGACAAGAGTAATCAAGTAGCGGGTATCGCTTGCAGTAAAGGGCAGGCGATGCTGAGTCTGAGTCGCACCGACGATTCACCGGACCCCTTTGCGGCAGTATTTTCACTGCTGGCCGAAAATGGTGTGGAAGTGGATCTGGTGACCAAGGCGGGTACAGATGACAGCGTCAGCTTTACCTTGGATGCCAGCAGGCTCCCTTGGGCGTTAAAGGCGCTCGATGAACCGGAACTTGGAACATCGTTTGGCCCATTGGTGTTTGAAAAAGCCCTGGCAAAGGTGTCTGTAATAGGTGCCGGCGTGCATCGCAGGGCCGAGGCAACCGCCAAGGTGTTTGATATCTTGGGGAATGAAGGAATTCATGTTAAGTTGATGGCAACATCAGAGATAAAGCTGTCAGTGGTAATAGATGAATCGGATTTACACAGGGCAGTTCGGGTGTTACATCACGCTTTTGAACTAAATAAGGTGTAATTAAACAACGGATTTAGTATTGAATACTATTAATTTGTACTAAGCTCACCTTATAATAATGGTTACGACGGATGAGCGCCGTGTGTAGAAGATATGGAAACTAGAGGAGCAATCGAATGCTGATTTTGACTCGTCGTGTTGGCGAAACACTGATGATTGGTGACGAGGTCACAGTGACAGTGCTGGGTGTGAAGGGGAATCAGGTACGTATAGGTGTGAATGCACCCAAAGAAGTTTCTGTGCACCGTGAAGAGATTTATCAGCGTATTCAGTCTGAGAAAACAGGAACACCTTCTGAAGGTGGTAACTTCTGAGGCGACATAAAGTGAACCTCCGTCAGGAATAGAAGAGTCAGTTTTTAAACTGGCTTTTTTATTGTCACCCCAAAACCACCTCCTGTGGAGGTGGTGATCGTCAAGTCGGGGCTCAGCCCGAAGAGTGCCCATGCTGCATACTGACTCGGTTTGTTACCAGCAAATCAAGGAGTAAGCAGTATGAGCCGATATGAAAGTGCATCGCACATCTTCTATCGCTGTCAGTATCACATTGTATGGAAGCCAAAGTATAGACACAGGATCTTGAAGGGCCGAGTTGGGGAGGAGGTTTGTCGGAGTATTTATATCTATAGCGGCATGAAGAGGTGTCGGATAGTAGAGCTAAATGTCCAGATAGACCATGTTCACTTACTGGTGAGACTTCCGCCAAGCTTGAGTGTCTTCAGTGGGAGCAAACGAAGAGATCATTCGTCGATATGTAAGGTATCAACAGAAAGTAGAGGCAGAGGAATCAAACGGTCAGATCAAGCTTGGTTTGGATGGGTGATTCTTTTAGCCCCCTTCTAGGGGGCTGTTCAAAGCCACCTGCTATGCAGGTGGATTTTTTACTTTCTGGAGCCGGAAAACCCTTGATAGCACAGGATTTGCGCGTTATTTAGGTCAGGTGATTAAAAACAGGACAAACGGAAAAGGTTTCGGAAAAAGGGTTTGACTTATTTTCTTCAAACAGTAATATGTGCGCCAAGAAAACGGAGAGGTGGCCGAGTGGCCGAAGGCGCTCCCCTGCTAAGGGAGTATGGGCTTTATCTCCCATCGAGGGTTCGAATCCCTCCTTCTCCGCCATTTCTTAACGTAAAATATGCGCATGTAGCTCAGCTGGATAGAGTACCTGGCTACGAACCAGGCGGTCGGAGGTTCGACTCCTTCCATGCGCACCATTTTCCGTTTTAGCAGTAAAGAATACAATTCGCGCATGTAGCTCAGCTGGATAGAGTACCTGGCTACGAACCAGGCGGTCGGAGGTTCGACTCCTTCCATGCGCGCCACTTCTGCTTTAGTTTTCCAAGATGATCAAGCGCATGTAGCTCAGCTGGATAGAGTACCTGGCTACGAACCAGGCGGTCGGAGGTTCGACTCCTTCCATGCGCACCATCTGGAACCTTAAAGGCTGCTAAGAAAAATTGATTATCTGAAAGCGCATGTAGCTCAGCTGGATAGAGTACCTGGCTACGAACCAGGCGGTCGGAGGTTCGACTCCTTCCATGCGCACCAGATATCAAGTAAGGTACGCAATAGATTTAAGCGCATGTAGCTCAGCTGGATAGAGTACCTGGCTACGAACCAGGCGGTCGGAGGTTCGACTCCTTCCATGCGCACCAATTTATGCGGAGAGGTGGCCGAGTGGCCGAAGGCGCTCCCCTGCTAAGGGAGTATGGGCTTTATCTCCCATCGAGGGTTCGAATCCCTCCTTCTCCGCCATTCTTTACTATACTCTGAGAGCTAAGCTTTCTGAGTTCCGGATTAAGCGCATGTAGCTCAGCTGGATAGAGTACCTGGCTACGAACCAGGCGGTCGGAGGTTCGACTCCTTCCATGCGCGCCAAATAGCAAAGAAGTAAGACGCCCCGCAATAGCGGGGCGTTTTGCTATCTGTTTCTTACTCGCCTGCAATTTCCTAGCTATCCACCGTGCCTTATCCGTAAGCTTGATACAGAGACACAGGCCCACTGAAAGTCCGGGATGTAACAAGTTCTGGATAGAGAACCTATTTTCATCATCAAGTACCATGCTTTGTTCTTCATACTGTCGAAATTCGTACCGCCATTGCTTAAAGCAGAGCCGCTGAGTCGCTTGGTTTCTAGGCAAACTCATCACAGACAGTTTTATCGCTTATGGCGAACACATCCGGGAAAGGCTTTAAAACCATTTGTATTCACAAGTCCCCTATGTTGAAACTTGCCGCCCTTGCCGGTATTCGCGATATCATCTTCCCTTCGTTCTGGTTTGAGTTTTGGTTTTTCATCAAAAATCTTAAATGAATATTTATGAATCATTATTCCCTATGAGGTTTTATTGATTTGTTTTGGTATGACCAATTTACATTGGGGAGGTTTTTTTGTTATAGATTGGTTATCGCTTTTGACCTAAGTCACATGGTTAGGTGCAACTTGGCCTGTTAGGCTAAAACAAGCAGTGATTGAAAATCACATTTTTTCGCATATTTACCATTATTGTCCGGCTGGGGTGCCATGTTATGTCATCTCAGACCAGACTTAGACATGGAAAGGCCTGCCGCGCCATTAACAAAATGAGGAAGATATGATGTCGCTTTCTGAGCAACTCGTGGAAGCTGTGGGGATTATGCTGCTTGGTATGGGGCTGGTTTATCTGTTCTTGGGGCTGCTGATCTTGGGGATCCGGATATCGGCCCATTATCTGGCACCTAAACCCAGCTTGGAGGATAAGAACCAAACTCAGGAAAGGGCCAAGGCACAATCCGCAGTCGTCGCCCAGGCAGGTGCACCAACGCCGCAACAGCTAGCAGCCATTAGTTGTGCCATTCACCAATACCGCAAACAGGCTTAATTGCCGCAATCTGATGGATAAAAAAGATGAGTAAAGCTTTAGCATTAACCGACGTTGTCCTGCGGGATGCCCACCAGTCATTGTTGGCAACCAGAATGCGTATCGAAGATATGTTGCCGATTGCATCCAAGTTGGACAGTGTCGGCTTTTGGTCCCTGGAGTCCTGGGGCGGTGCAACCTTTGATGCCTGTATCCGTTATCTGGGTGAAGATCCCTGGGAGCGGATCCGGGCGCTGAAACAAGCCATGCCCAACACCCCGCAGCAGATGTTATTGAGGGGCCAGAACTTGCTGGGTTATCGCCATTACAGTGACGATCTGGTTACCCGGTTTGTAGAGCGCGCCCATGACAGCGGGGTCGATGTATTCCGGGTGTTCGATGCCATGAATGATGTGCGCAACTTGCAAGCCGCGCTGAAAGCCGTGATTGATGTTGGCGCTCATGCCCAGGGCACAATTTCTTACACCACAAGCCCCGTACATACACTGCAAACCTGGTTGACCATGGCCAAGCAATTGGAAGATATGGGCTGCCATTCACTCTGTATCAAGGACATGGCCGGTTTGCTCAAGCCGATGGAGGCATTTGAGCTAATAAGCCGCTTGAAGTCGGAAACCAATCTCTTGATCACCATGCAGTGCCATGCCACTACAGGGTTATCAACCGCAACCTATCAAAAGGCGATTGAGGCAGGCATTGATGTTCTGGATACTGCCATTTCTTCCATGAGCCAAACCTATGGTCACAGTGCCACCGAAACCTTGGTTGCCATGGTTGAAGATACCGATAGGGCAACAGGCTATGACTTGGCGCTGCTGGAGGAGATTGCCGCCTATTTCCGTGAAGTCAGAAAAAAATATGCCCGTTTCGAAGGGGCACTAAAGGGCATAGATTCACGCATTCTGCGGGCTCAGGTGCCGGGTGGCATGCTGACCAATATGGAAAACCAGCTCAGAGAGCAAGGCGCCGAGGACAAGCTGGATCTGGTGCTCGAGGAGATCCCAAGAGTGCGGGAAGATCTGGGTTTTATTCCTCTGGTGACCCCCACCTCCCAGATTGTCGGTACCCAGGCGGTAATCAATGTGCTGATGGGCGAGCGCTATAAGTCGCTGACCAAGGAGACGGAAGGTGTACTCAAGGGCGAATATGGTGCCACCCCGGCCAAGGTGAACAGTGAATTGCAACAGCGGGTGTTGCAGGGGGCCGAGCCTGTGAGTTGTCGCCCGGCCGATCTGCTCGCGCCCGAGCTTGAACATCTGCGGGCCGAACTGGCCGAAAAAGCGTTGGCGCAAGGTTTGAGCCTCAGCGAAGAGCGCGACGATGATGTGCTGACTTATGCGCTGTTCCCGCAAATCGGCCTGCAGTTTATTAAGAACCGTGGCAATCCAGCGGCATTTGAACCCAAGCCAGAATTGGAAGCTCCTCTGTCACAAACAACTCAAACCAAGGCTGCCACCGGTGGGCGTCAGCCGGAGGTTTATACCGTGGATGTGCAGGGCCAGCGCTTTGTGGTGCAGGTCAGTGAGGGCGGTGATATCAGTCAGGTAGCGCCTTTGCCGGTGGCAGAGCCGCAGGCTGCCCCTGTGCAGGCCCCTGCTGTTGCCTCTGGGCCGGAACTGGAGATGAGTGCGCCACTTTCCGGCAATATCTTCAAGGTACAGGTGGCTGCCGGAGACAGCGTTCGCGCCGGTGATGTCGTTATCATCCTTGAGGCGATGAAGATGGAAACTGAGATCCGGGCTCAGGCCGATGGTGTTGTCAGCCGCATCCTGGTCAAGGAAGGCGATGCCGTCAGCGTCGGTACCAAGTTGCTGGCACTGGCCTAAGGAGCGATGATGGACGGTTTACTCGCTTTTTGGTCTGAGACGGGAATAGCGCACTTTACCTGGCCACAGGCCTTGATGATGTTGGTCGGTGCCTTGTTGTTGTATCTGGCAATAGTGCGCAAGTTTGAGCCTTTGCTGCTGCTTCCCATCGGCTTCGGCGCCATTCTGGCCAATATCCCCAATGCAGGTTTTACCGAGGAAAATGGGCTGCTCTACTATGTTTATCACGTGGGCATAGATACCGGGGTTTTTCCGCTGCTGATCTTTATGGGGGTCGGTGCCATGACAGACTTCGGCGCCCTGATTGCCAACCCCAAGACGTTATTGCTGGGCGCGGCCGCTCAGTTCGGGATCTTCGCTACCCTGATTGGTGCGATAGCCCTGAACCTGGTGCCCGGATTTGAGTTCAGTATGCAAGATGCCGGAGCCATCGCCATCATAGGCGGCGCCGATGGTCCCACGGCCATTTTCCTCGCCTCCAAACTGGCGCCTGATTTGCTGGGAGCCATTGCGGTGGCGGCATACTCCTACATGGCCTTGGTGCCGCTCATTCAGCCTCCCATCATGCGGGCCTTGACCACGGAAGCCGAGCGGCAGATCAAGATGGAACAGCTGCGGGAAGTCAGCAAGAAGGAGAAGATCATCTTCCCCCTTATGGTGCTGGGAATGACCATATTGTTTTTGCCGACGGCGACCCCCTTGGTGGGCATGTTCTGTCTCGGTAACCTGATGCGCGAATCCGGGGTGGTGGATAGACTTTCCAACACGGCGCAGAACGAACTTATCAATATCGTCACTATCTTCCTCGGATTGGCGGTTGGTTCCAAGCTCTCGGCCGAGCAGTTTCTTCGGGTCGAGACGCTGGGGATCTTGCTGCTCGGGGCGGTGGCCTTCAGCATTGGCACCGCTGCCGGGGTCTTGATGGCCAAACTCATGTGTAAACTCAGTGGTGGCAAGGTCAACCCCTTGATTGGTGCCGCCGGGGTCTCGGCCGTTCCCATGGCCGCCAGGGTGGTGAATAAGGTTGGGCTAGAGGCCAATCAGCAAAACTTCCTGTTGATGCACGCCATGGGCCCCAATGTGGCCGGTGTGCTGGGCAGTGCGGTCGCTGCCGGTATTCTGCTGGCGGTATTGGGGAACTGAGCGCTTTGCGCGCTGAATAGCTGAGTGCCATGACGTTAAAAATAACCGGCGTAGCCAGTGTGCCGCGCCGGTTATCGGTTTTAAGGCTCGCTGGAGGGCAATCCGCAATGAGCGGGTTTTGGTACACTCTGAGTCGATTCAAGCATTCATTTCAAAGGCTCATATCAAAAGCTTAGGCCGTCAGCCAGATGGCCAGTGACAGCAGGGCAATCAAGGCACCACTGACGCCTATTATCCAAATAAAACCGCGTTTCCCCTGCGCCAAAGGGACATTGTTGAAGTGTAAAAACGCTATCCAGAACAGGGAAAGGATAATAGGTAGAAACAAAAGACGGGCCATGATTGCTCACTATTCAAAGAGATATGGCTTAATCATAGACCGGGGTTCTTCAAGAGTACCAGTCAGATGCTTGAATATTGCTCGCTGCAATTCCTTTATCCGCCAGCACCTGAATTAACATTTGTCTCAGTTTCTTGGCTTGGGCAATGGATTGTTGCACTTGCGGTTGGACATCTTCGAATTTGTCTTTAAAAGGGTCAATGGGCGGCGTAGGCAGTTCCATCACGACAGACTTGCCGGAGCGTTTGATCATGAGTCCTGTGCTTGCATATGCACCGAAGGCTTGTGTGAGCAAATCAAGCTGCTCGGCTGCTCCCAGAAACATGATTTTGACCAGGCTTCCTGCCAATTGATGAACGATGCGGATTTGCTTATTGGGCAGTAGTGGGTAGAAATGCAGCCAGGAATGTCCGGCGGCGCGGTTTTTGGGTGTTTCCGGGTTCAACTCCGGGTGATATCTTTTCGCAAACTCAAGATAACTCCTGGCAAACTCTGTGACTTCGGGGCTAATGCTGGGCTGGTATCCGCGTCTTTGCTTGCTGATGCTCTCGGCCATAAGCCGTGCCCGGTACCATGCCCCTTGGGCGACAAAGTACGCCATGAGTTCCTCATAGGCGATGGTTTTATCATAGGGCTCATTGTTGGATGTCAGGTATTTTTGCGGAGCCAACAGACAGGTGCGAAAATCGACCCAATAGCCCTGTTCTATCCCATGTTCGCCGCGGTAGCGATACCTTAACCCTTGTTGCTGTTGTGGCGTTGCATCTATCTTGTTTTCGATAAGAATGGCTTGATGGGAGCCGTCATTGTCATTGAAAATCACCACGAGATCCGACTCGCCGTATTGGTTGTGAATGACAGAATGCCAGGCGCCGACAAACTCTACGGTGTGGGGGAATTCATATACCCGGGAAACCAACCAATTGCAGAAGGCCATTGAAGTGTGGCACTCCTCCAGCAACATCAAATCAATATCCCGCTCCTGAACAGATTGAATAAAGTTCAGCTCCTGCATTTATGACTCCTTTCCTTGTCCATCTTAGGGCTGGTTTTAACCCCTGGTTTTGTGGCTTTCTATCGCGATTGTATGATTTAAACTCTTGAGACTTAGCTGGGCAATGACATTGTTTTCTTATATCTTTCAGCGCTAAAAACTATTTATCTTTGAACTTGCCTGGATGGACATTTGATTCAGGCAGTATGCAGGAAGGTATCTTATGTGGGAACTCTGGCTGATGTTCAGCGGCGCTTTTTTGGCGGCAACATTGCTGCCTGGAGGCTCGGAAGTCTTGTTGCTGGCTTTGCTGGACAAGCAGCCGGAGATGGCATTGTCGCTGCTGCTTAGCGCCACTATAGGTAACACCTTGGGGGCCTTGAGCAGTTATCTACTTGGGCTATTGGGGCGCAAGGCGGTCACGCCCGAGCAACTCGACAGCGGTCGCCACAAGCAGGCGCTGGCGCTGCTGAAGCGCTACGGTTATTGGGCCTTGTTACTTTCCTGGGTGCCGCTGATCGGCGATATTCTGTGCCTTTTAGCAGGTTGGATGAAACTTCCTCTTACAAAATCCACTCTGATGATTTTGACAGGCAAGGGCCTGCGCTATTTGATTATTGTGTTGTTGGCTTTAGAGTGGCTGCAATGAGTTATTGGGTTTCAGTCTCTGGTTGAAGGAGTAACGTTTTGAAGAAATGGTTATTGGCGGCGGCAATTTCAGCCGCATTGGCGGGTTGCTCTGTGCAAACCGACACAGGATTGGCTGAGGTTTCCTCGGTACAATTGCCGGCAGGAGTGACTCTCATCGAGTCGGTAACCCCCAAGGCCGGTGAAGTCGGTATCCCTTACAGCAAGTATCGCTTGGCCAACGGCCTGACAGTGATACTGCATCAGGACAATTCTGATCCTCTGGTGCATGTGGATGTAACCTATCATGTGGGCTCGGCCAGAGAGCAGGCGGGGCGCAGTGGTTTTGCCCATCTGTTTGAACACATGATGTTCCAGGGCTCCGAGCATGTGGCCGATGAACAGCATTTCAAGATAGTCACCGAAGCCGGCGGCACCTTGAATGGCACCACCAACACTGATCGCACCAACTATTTCGAAACCGTTCCCAGTAATCAGTTGGAAAAAATGCTTTGGTTGGAGTCGGACCGCATGGGTTATCTGCTTCCGGCCCTGACCGACAAGAAATTTGAAGTGCAGCGGGAAACCGTGAAAAACGAACGGGCCCAGCGCATCGATAACCGTCCTTATGGGCGGATGAATGAACGTTTCAATCAGGCGTTTTATCCCGCCGGTCATCCTTATTCCTGGCCTGTGATAGGTTGGCCCGAGGATCTCGACCGTGCCACGCCCGATGATGTAAGACACTTCTTCCAACGCTGGTACGGCCCCAACAATGCCACCCTGACCATAGGCGGTGATATCGATACCGCGCAGACGCTGGCCTGGGTCAGCAAGTACTTTGGCGATATTCCCAAGGGGCCTGAGGTGGCGACCGATGCCAAACCTCTGGTAACGCTGGACAAGAGCCGCTATATCTCGATGGAAGACAATGTCCATCTGCCACTCATCCGTATTGCTTTCCCAACCGTTTACGCCCGTCATCAGGATGAGGCCGCGCTGGATCTGCTGGCCAATATTCTCGGCGGCGGCAAGACCTCGCTGGTTTACAAGAATCTGGTGAAAGATGGTTATGCGGTGCAGGCCGGGGTCAGTCATCCTTGCCAGGAGCTGGCCTGTCAAATGTCTATCTACGCCTTGGCCAATCCGGCCAAGGGCGGAGCACTGGCGCCGATAGAGGCCAAGATCCGCGAATCGATCGCCGAATTTGAACAGCGGGGCGTCACAGATGAAGATCTGCAGAAGGTCAAGGTGCAGTTCCGCGCAGACAGTATCTTCTCGCTGCAGAGTGTCTCGGGCAAGGTGTCCAACCTGGCCTATAACCAGACATTCGCCGGTGATCCCAATCAGATAGCCAAAGATTTGGCCCGCTATGATGCTGTGACCAAAGAAGATGTGATGCGGGTATTCAAGCGCTACATCAAGGATAAGCCCAGCGTAGTGATGAGCGTTGTGCCCATGGGCGCCAAGGCGCTGGTGGCCAAGGCCGATAACTTTACCCCGCCTGAACCAAGGGTTGCCGCCAACGCCGTTGCCGGGTTGCAGCAGGCCGTAAGTGCCAACAGCAGTTTCGATCGCAGTAAGATCCCCGCTGCCGGCAAGGCGCCCTCCATGCAGGTGCCCAAGCTTTGGTCTGCCCAACTGAACAACGGTATCAGTGTCATGGGCACTGAAAGCCATGAAACGCCTACTACCGAGCTGGTCATCTACCTCAACGGCGGTCACAGACTGGTGCCGGTGGAAAAGGCCGGGCTCGCCGGTTTGACGGCGGCCATGCTCAATGAGTCCAGCGCCAAACGCAGCAGTGAAGAACTAGCCCAGGCGCTGGAGCTGCTGGGATCTTCCGTGGTGTTCGACAGCAGCGGCTATCAAAGCAGCATCCGGATCTCGGCCTTGACCGAAAACCTGGATAAGACCCTGGCAATAGTCGAAGAAAGGCTGTTTGAGCCAGGCTTCAAGGAAACCGATTTCGAGCGGGTAAAACAGCAGCAGTTGCAAAGCCTGCAACATCTGGCCTCGGATCCCAACTATCTGGCCGAAGAGGGTTTCAGCAAGTTGCTGTTTGGCAGCCAAACCAGTCTCGGTGTCAATGATAACGGTACGCTTGAGAGTGTCAGCCAACTGACGCTCGATGATATCAAGGCTTTCTATAAGGAGCAGTATCGCGCCGGCAACGCCCAACTGGTGGCGGTAACCGATCTGCCCCGCGATCAGCTAATCGGCAAGCTAAAAGGATTGGAGCCTTGGGGCGGCCAGGCTGTGTCTCTGCCGACCTTGGGTGAGTTGCCCGAGGGTAAACCCGGTGTGGTGTTCCTTATCGATAAGCCGGGAGCGGCCCAGTCGGTTATCAGCATAGGCAAGCGCGCCCTGCCTTACGATGCCACGGGCGACTTCTTCAAGGCTTACCTGATGAACTATCCCTTGGGCGGCGCCTTCAACAGCCGCATCAACCTTAATCTCAGGGAAGACAAGGGCTACACCTATGGTGCCCGCAGCTTCTTCAGTGGTGGTATTGAGCAGGGGTACTTCAAGGCGGGCGCCAGCGTTCGCAGTGATGTCACCGCCAAGGCGCTGGCCGAGTTTATCAAGGAGCTCAAGGCTTATCATGATAAGGGGATGACGACACAAGAGCTTAGCTTTATGCGGGCCTCAATTTCGCAGGGTAAAGCACTGGATTATGAAACGCCTTACCAAAAGGCCGGCTTTATCCGAATGATCCAGAAGTACGGTCTGAGCGATGATTTTACTGCCCGTCAGGATGAGATTATCAACCAAACCAGTATTGATACGCTAAATGAACTGGCTAAAGAGTGGTTGGATCCTGCCAGCATGCAAATATTGGTGGTCGGGGATAAAAATCTTATCGAGCCCGGGATTAAGGCAATGGGTTATTCAGTGATCAATCTGCCCTTGTAAAACGGCCACTTTGACCCCATATTGATCTTAACCGCGGCGGGTTACGACTCGCTTGCCACTATGCAAGGCGGTGATGCTTCAAGGAGCATCACCGCCTGTCTCTTTTAAATTACACTTGCCTGAAAGGCCGCTTAGGCTTTATTTTGGGCAGCAGTCACACAGAGCAGTCCTGTGCCTTTTGGTGATGAATCACCAAGAGATGAAAGCGGAGCAGGTATGCCCGGGTCTATTGGCCAGATAAAGGCCTAGGCCGCCAAGCAGAGAAAAAGAATTTGAAGTCATTTACCGAATCTGTCGCAATGCTCAAAGGAGCCGAAGGACGCGCCGCACTCAAGGATATGCGCCGTGGGATTGAGCGAGAAGCCTTGAGAATTGATGCCAGCGGGCACCTGGCTATGGATGGTCATCCCAAAACCTTGGGCTCGGCCCTGACCCACTCGAGGATCACTACCGATTACAGTGAGGCGTTGCTCGAGTTCATAACGCCTGTTACCCACAGCATAGATGAGCTGCTTACCGGCCTCACCGAGACTCATGCCTTTACCCTAAATCAGCTTAAGGGACAAAAGCTTTGGCCCGTGAGCATGCCTTGTTATGTGGGTGACGAGAAGGATATTCCCATCGCCCAATACGGCAGCTCTAACTCAGGGCGGATGAAGACCCTCTATCGCAAGGGCCTGACCTACAGATACGGCGCTTTGATGCAGATCATCTCAGGAGTGCACTTTAACTTCTCGGTTTCTGACGAGCTTTGGGATCTGCTCTATGCCCAGAGCGACAAGTCGGTTTCCCGCTGTGACTTTATCTCCGAGCGTTACTTCGGCCTTATCCGCAATTACCGCCGCTTGGTGTGGGTGTTGCCTTATCTGTTTGGTGCTTCACCGGCGCTGTGCTGCTCTTTCATCAAAGAGCAGCAGACAGAATTGGATTTTGAAAAGATGGGCCGCGGCACCCTGTATCTGCCTTGGGCCACCTCACTGAGAATGAGTGACCTGGGTTACACCAACAAGGAGCAGGAGCGGCTCAGTATCAGCTATAACTCGCTGGCGGATTATCTCAAGGGGATCCGCGCCGCCATCAAGATGCCTTCGGACAACTTTGCCAACATAGGGGTGAAGGTTGATGGCGAATATCGCCAGCTCAACGCCAATGTGTTGCAGATAGAAAATGAGTTTTATGCCCCCATTCGCGCCAAGCGTGTGACCCGCAGCGGTGAAAAGCCTTCCGAGGCACTGGCACGCGCCGGGGTGGAATATATCGAAGTGCGGGCGTTGGATGTAAACCCCTTCAGTGCCATAGGCATAGAGGCCTCTCAGGTGCGCTTCCTGGATCTGTTCCTGCTTCATTGCCTGTTGAGTCCATCGGCGACGACCGATAGCACAGGTGAGCAGGAGATAGCCGCCAACCTCAAGGCCGTGGTGTTGGAAGGGCGTAAGCCTGGCTTGATGTTGAGTCAAAACGGCGAGCCTGTGGCGCGTGAGCAGTGGATGCTGGCACTGTTTGCCGAGCTGCAGCAGTTGGCCACGCTGCTCGATGGAAAGGATGATGACCAATATCAGCTGGCACTGGCCAAGTGGCATCAAGCCGTTATCGACCCGAATGAGACGCTGTCTGGGCAGGTGATGAAGACCCTGGCAGACAAGGGGCTGGATCACGGCGCCTGGGTGATGGCATTGGCGAAAGAATATCAGCAGCAGCTGCTGAATTATCCGCTGAGTGCCGCAGCGCTGGCTTCCTTTGAAGCCGAAGCCCAGGCCTCAATCGAGAGTCAGTTGCAGATGGAAGCCGCTGATCGTTTGAATTTTGATGATTTTCTGGTTCAGTACTTTGCCGATGAACCAGCCAAGGAAGCAGTCAGTCAGTGAAGTCTTTGTTGTTAATCTCGGCCGCAGCCCTGTTGCTGTCGGCCTGCGCCAGTGCTCCCGAGCCCGGGCGCGAATGTGGTACGGTTTCAGGTTATCTGGAGCCGGATCGGGAGCAGCAGTTTTATCGCCTGGTGGTCACCCATCTCGATGGCCAGCCGGTGATCTCCAAACCCAACTATCAGTTGCCACCGGGTGAACACAGTTTTACCGTCTCTGAGCTGATAGATTCATCTGAGCTCAAAGTGCGGCTGTCGGCCCGCACGCCCAAGGAGCTGAAGTTGCTGGTGGAAGCCGGGCAACGTTATCACCTGGCGGCCAAGTTCAATACCGACAGGCGCTATACCGGCAAGGATACCGGTTACTGGGAACCCGTGGTCTGGCAGCAGGAAGTTCATGAATGCGAGCTGCCGGAGCCGCAATAAAGCTCACTTTTTCAGAGGCTCAGGTTGCATTTGATGTTTGACTCGGGCGACACTGAGTCCAAGTTCAACCAAAGGCCTGGCCTTTGAAAGCCGTGAGATTTTCGTGAAGCGACAGTTTCTATCCAAATTTGCCCCGGCGCTTGCTATTTCCGCCTCCCTGTTTTTGGGCGGCTGCGCCACTTCACCTCCCAAAGAGCCCGACAATATCTGTGCCATCTTCAAAGAGCACAGATCTTGGTATAACGCCGCCAAGGATGCCCGTGAAAAGTGGGGTGTTCCCGTGCATGTGCCCTTGGCCATGATGTATCAGGAGAGCTCCTTCAAGCATAATGCGGCGCCACCTATGGAGTATTTCTTGTGGATCATTCCCATAGGACGCGCCAGTGATGCTTATGGTTATGCCCAGGCCAAGACCATGACCTGGGATGATTATGTGCGTGAGACCGGCAACAGCTGGGCCAGTCGCAGCGATTTTGATGATGCAATGGATTTTATGGGCTGGTTTATCTACAAGAGCCATAAGATCAATGGTGTGTCCAAGTGGGACGCCCGCAACCAGTATCTCAATTATCACGAAGGCTGGGGCGGTTACAAACGCGGCAGTTACCGCAGCAAGGCCTGGTTGGTAAGGGTGGCCGACAAGGTGGACAATCGCTCCCGCCGTTATGCTGCGCAATATAATCAGTGCAAGGAAGACTTGGACGCCTCTTGGCTCTGGCGTTTGTTCTTTGGCTAGGGCAGGGGAAACTAAGCTGTTCTTCGGTAAAAGCGCACCCTTAAGGTGCGCTTTTTGGTTTCTCTATAGATGAGCCAGCCGTTTTATCAGCCGTGGTGTTCTGTCTTTATCAGCTTGCCGAACTGGTCGTAGAAGTTCCAGTCGCCGGATTCACGATTGCTGATATAGCTGCCTTCGGTACGTTTCTCGCCATTGGTCCAGAAGGTCTGCCACAGCCCCTCTTTTCTGTCCCTGAGGAAGGTGCCTTTCTCGGCCAGCTTGCCGTTGTTGTGGAAGTAACTGGCTTCACCCTCTTTCTGGCCCTTGACCCACTGCTCATGGCTCTGTGGTTTGCCATTTTGGAAGTACTGGCTCAGTTTGCCATCGAGTTTTCCCTGCCAGTAGTTGGCCTGCTGTTTCAACTGGCCGTTACTGTAGTACTGCTCAGATTTGCCGTGCAGTACATCGTCCTTGAATTCCTGACTGGCGGCGAGCATGCCATCTTCAAACCAGCTTTGCCACTGGCCGTTTTTGGCCCCTTTTAACAACTCGCCGGCCAGTTTCTGCTGCCCATTGTTGACATAGTACTCGCTATAGCCGCCGGTCTTATCGCCATTGTCATAGGTTTCCTTGCGATAAAGGATGCCCTTGAAGCTGTAATGCTCGCGTGCACCATGCAACTTACCCTGTTGCCACAGGCTCTTGATCCTAATATTGCCTTCTGGGATGGTGCCGAAGGTAGGATCGTCCTCTTCGTAGCGGTAGTCTATCCAGGTACCTGTCTTCTTGTTGTCCAGGTACTCCCCAGTAACCCGGCGGCGGCCATGGTAATACTCGGCATATTTGCCATTGAGTTTGCCTTTGACAAAGGTCTGCTCCCGGCTCTTGACCCCTTCGCGATACTGAATCCAGAGCCCGTCCTTGTCGCCGTTGAGATATGCGCCTTCCTCATTGGGGTCGCCGTTGGCGTACCAGCGCTTGAAGGCACCATCGAGCGGATAACGATAATCCTTGGCGGCCTTGTCTTTGGCATAGTGGGCCAACTCCCTGGGCTTGCCATTGTCGTAGAAGCTCTCATATTTGCCGACCCACTTGCCTTCAATGACATCGCCCTGCTCCTGCACAGTGCCATCTTCAAAGTAGCGGATGGATTTTCCGGTTTGCTTGTCGTGCTGGTATTGGTTCAGGCTGCGTTTTTTTCCGTTCGGGAAGTAACGGATAAAGTCGCCGTGACGCTCACCCTGCTGCCATTGGCTGGACTCCTGCAGTACGCCGGCGCTGAAACGCTGATGCAAACCATCCAGCAGGCCCATGGCAAACTGGGACTTCTCCAGGGGCTTGCCATCGATATCGAAACGCTCATACTTGCCATGGCGGGGATATTGACCATTGTCGCTCAATTGGCTGTCGTGGAAGGTTTCCAGCTCAGCCAACTGGCCATTGGGGTGAAAACGCTTCTGTACACCGGTTTGCAGGCCGTTTTTGTAGTGCTGCTCTATGACCAGTTTGCCTTCACTGTTGAAGTACTCCTGGGTGCCATCTCTTTCGCCTTCACTGAAATGCTCATTGCCCAGCAGTATCCCTTTGTCGTCGAACGTCTGACATTGGCCC
Source organism: Shewanella sp. YQ_9 (assembly GCF_043103185.1). Taxonomy (NCBI): domain Bacteria; kingdom Pseudomonadati; phylum Pseudomonadota; class Gammaproteobacteria; order Alteromonadales; family Shewanellaceae; genus Shewanella; species Shewanella sp. YQ_9. Next base: position 67,830 of record NZ_JBICJO010000077.1, on the reverse strand, counting down.
TGGCGCTTACCCGCGCGATAAGCACATTTGAGCGCCAGTTCGCCGCTTGGGTGATATTTCAGGCTTTCGCCGTCCCGCTCGCCGGCACTGAAGCTTATCTCACTCTCTTTGCTGCCATCATCAAAAAAGCTCTGCCAGACGCCCTGACGTTGGCCATTGGCATCGAATTTGCCCTTGACCTTGATTACCCCTTGGGCGTTTTGCTCCAGATAGTCGCCTGACAGTTGGTTGTTGGCGTATTGCTGGCTTTGGGCCAGGGTGCCGTTTTCATAGAAGCTCTGCCACTGACCATGGCGCAGGTTGTCGGTATAGGTTTCGCTGGCCTTGAGTTTACCACTGGCGTAGAAACGCTTGACCTGCTCTTTGTTACCGTCGCGGTAGAAGACGCTTTCACTGAGACGGCCTTTAGTGTCGAAGGTTTGCCATTCCCCTTCCGGCACGCCCTTGTTGAACACCTGCAATTCGGTCATCTGGCCGCTGATGTCATACATGCGCCAACTGCCATTTTGATAGCCCTGGAAATATTGGCCCTCAATCAATTTGGCATTGTTGGAGTGAAATACCTGCCAGCGCCCATTGGGCAAGCCCTGGGAGAATTCCGCCAGGGTATAGCCTTGATTGTCCCGGACGATGGATATTTCACCATTGAGGGGCATGCCACTGGCTAGATTGTAATAATGGGGGATACCATCCTGCTGGCGAACTTCCACCATTAAGGAAGAGAGGTTTTGTGCCGCCTGCGCCTGTTGCAGCACGGGTAGAGTGCTTGCGGCCAGCGCCGCCATAATTATGAGCTGTTTGTGCATCGGTTCTCCTTGTCACCTACTGCAGCAATCCCGTCATTGGGAGCCAGGTTTCTTTATTCGTGCCCACCCTTGCGGGCTCTTTTCTGCCGGTACATCTGGCTGTCTGCCAGTTTCAGGCTGTACTCCATATCGCCGTTGAAAGGCGCGATACCGGCACTGAAATAAACGGCAACCTCATCGGCTGCAAGCCTGGCTTCGGCCTGCTGTAAACGTTCTCTGAGCCAGCTTTCACTGCCGTAGCAGAGCAGCACAAATTCGTCGCCGCCAAATCGGCTCACCAGGGCCGGTGGCGGGCAGCTGCGTTTCAGCTCGGTTGCCAGACGCTTGAGGGCAAAGTCACCGGCACCGTGCCCCAAGGTATCGTTGATCTTTTTCAGGTTATCCATATCCAGCAGCACCAGCATGCTTTCCAGCTTGGTCTTGGGCTGCCATTTTTGCGCCTGTTCTTCAAAATACTTGCGATTGGCCAGTCCGGTCAGGCAGTCAAAATTAGCCAACTGGTGGATCTGGCGGGACTTTTGATACAGGGCAATGGCATTGGCAGCTTCTCGGGTTAAAATAGCCACCAGATCCCTGTCATAGGTGCTGAAACAGGCCAGCAGTGAACTGTCTAGGTTGAGCATGGCATAGAGCTGACCATCGATATGGATTGGGCTGGACAGGGTGGCCCGAATGGGAATGCTGGCGGCACTCAGCAGCAGGGCCTGATCTTCGGCGCTCAGGCTACTCTGGGCGTTGATTTTGCGCATATCGTTGACCACGACTACCCGGTTGCAGCGGCCATCGGTCAATCTGTATTCGAAAGACTGCTCCAGGGTCATATTCAGCTGTTGCAGCTTGGCCAGATCCAGCCCGAGTGCAGATTCAAAATGCAGCTTATTGCTGCCGGGTTCCACCAGTATGATGGAGCCCATTTCGGCGCCATCAACCATGGCGACTGCCTTACCGAGCAGGGCGTTGAGAAAGGCGTGTTCGGTTTCGTATTGACTGGAAAGATGCACTAATTCGAAGGTGGCTTCGTTGATCCCCAGCACCTGCTCCAGGTGTTGCCACAGTCGGCCCAAGCGCCCTTGATGGACAAAATAGCCCAAGCTGTAGGCCAGGAAATAGATGATCGAAACCCCGCCCCACTGCAGCCAGGGAAGCTCACCGGCCGGGCTGGTGACCCAGAACAGTAAGGCTATCAGCAGCAGAGGCAGTAACAGAAGCAGCAGATGATAGCGCAGATCCAATGTGTCTATCTTCTGCTTTCTGAGTCCGTTCTGATCCAACAAATCCTGAGAATCCTAAAGTTATACCTTGAATCAAAGTCAGAGGCGGGCGCGGGTGCCCGCCCGTTTGTCAGCCAAACTCCGCCAGTATCCACATAAGTGGCGCCTGATATTGCGTCGGCATCCACTGCTGGAGCCTGGCAATGCTGTCGGCCAACGCGTTTTTATCCAGTACCGACAGGTTCAGGTGGCCTACCTTGCGGCCGGGGCGCACCTCTTTGTCGTACCAGAACAGCTCGGCATTGGCCAGGCTCAGCCAACGGTCGTCCTTATCTATGCCTATCAGGTTGACCATCACACATTGGAAGTTAACCTGAGGCGTCATCAGTGGCAATTCGCACAGGGCCCGCAGGTGCAACTGGAACTGATCCATATGGGTGCCTGCCTGAGTCCAGTGCCCTGAGTTGTGCACTCTGGGAGCCAGCTCATTGACCAGCAGGTGATCGCCCACCCGGAAACACTCCATCGCCATCACCCCCACATACTCCAGCTCATGCATTATGCTGCCGAGCATGGTTTCGGCCTCGGCCTGCAGCGGTTGCAGACGCGCCAGGGGGGCTATCGATGCCATCAGAATACCATCCTGATGCAAATTGAGCGTCAGAGGATAAAAGAAGCACTCGCCGCTGCGGCTGCGAACCCCAACCAGAGACACCTCTTCATCGAAGGGGATCGCCTGTTCGGCAATCGCTTGATTGCGCCAATCGGCCGGGATACTGGTCGATTCGGCTTGTTTCAACCAGTGCTGACCCTTGCCATCATAGCCGCCGGTGCGGCGCTTCAGTAGAACTCTTTCACCATATTTGTGATAAAGATCATTAGCTTGGGTGTTATCGTCCAGCAGTTCCCAAGGCGCAGTGGCCACCTTGAGCTGATCCAGCAGGGATTTTTGGGTGTATCTGTCGGCGAGGCGGCCAAATACCGGGCCATTGATGAAATGACAGTGCTGCGACAACTGCAGGCTCAGAGGGGACTCCGGCCACTGCTCACGCTCGGCGGTAATAATATCTGTGTCTGTCAGCGGCAACTTTTCATCGCTTGGTGCCATGATATCCACGGGGCGGACATCTATGGCCAGCGGTTGGCCGGCATGACGCAACATGGCACCCAGTTGGCCATCGCCCAGTACCCAAACTCTCTTGTCAGCCATCTCAGTCTTCCCTCGGATCCGGATTATCGAGTACCGCGCGGGTCTGAGCTTCGCGGAAGGCTTCAAGGCGCTCGGCCAGTTGAGAGTCTTGAGTTGCCAGCATCTGGCAGGCCAGTAGCCCGGCGTTGAATGCCCCGGCTGTACCTATGGCCAGCGTTCCCACGGCAATACCCTTGGGCATCTGCACTATCGACAACAGGCTGTCCATGCCGCTGAGAGCCTTGCTTTGTACCGGCACGCCCAGTACAGGCAAGCGGGTCTTGGAAGCTATCATACCCGGCAGGTGAGCGGCGCCGCCGGCACCGCCTATGATGACCTTGTATCCTTTGTCTGCTGCTGATGCGGCAAATTCCATCAATTTGTCTGGGGTTCTATGGGCCGAAACCACTTCGACATGGTAGGGCACCTTGAGATAATCCATGATCTCTGCGGCCGCTTCCATGGTGGGCCAATCACTCTTGGAACCCATTACAACAGCAACGAGGGCTTGCATGATAACTCCTTAACTACTGATTTTATTTATAATATTTTGCCTGTTTCCAGGTCGGGTACAGTAACGGAAGGTGCAAACCAGTCCCATGCGTGCTCTGCGTGGGCTTACAGGACAGGATGCAAGGCGTGGTTCGCAGCTTCCTTAACCCGGCGTTGTTCCCAAGGCCGGGCGATAATGGCTGCAGATAATATCATGACAGGACGGCGCGCGCTGCCCTTGAACACTGTGTTTCGGACAAAAATCAGCCCGAGTAAAAGATGCGATAGAGGCGGCCTTGGGCATCATCGGCTATCAGCAAGGAACCATCCGGTAACTGCAGCACATCGGCGGGGCGTCCGGATACGGTTTCGCCCTTGAGCCAGCCTTCGGCAAACACCTGAGGTTCACCGGCCTTGCCCTGTTTTATCGGTATGAAACGCACTCGATATCCCACTTTACTGGACCGGTTCCAGGAGCCGTGCTCGGCAATAAAAATGCCGCCGTGATAGGCCTTGGGGAAGCTGTCGCCGCGATAGAAGGTCATCCCCAGCGCCGCTACATGGGCGCCCAGCTTGACTTCAGGAGGGCTGAAATCGGCAGACTGCTTACCTTTGCCGAATTCAGGATCCAGGGTATCCCCTTGATGAACGTAGGGATAACCAAAATGTTGGCCGCGCTGACTCAAATGATTGAGTTCATCGGCTGGCATATCGTCTCCCATCATGTCGCGGCCATTGTCGGTAAACCACAGCTGGCCACTGACTGGGTCGAAGTCGAAACCGACACTGTTGCGCACACCGGCGGCTTCGAGCCTTGGTTGTTTGCTTTGGAGGTCCAGGCTGATTATTTTGCTGTAGTCGCTGCCGGCATCACAGATATTGCAAGGCGCGCCTATGGGTATATACAGGCGACCGTCGGCGGCAAACTTGAGGTATTTCCAGCCGTGATGCTTATCTGAAGGTAAGTCATCATAAAAGATTCGATAACTCGGGGAAGCACTCTGGCTCAGTTGCTGCTCGATATTGTCAAAGGCGAGAATTTGGCTCACTGCGCCCACATAGAGAGTCTGGTCCCGAAAGGCTAGCCCGGAAGGCATATTGAGCCCGGAGGCGATCACTTTGACCCTGTCGTGGCGGCCATCGGCATCTGTATCGATTGCGGCATAGACTTTACCTTCGCCGCGACTGCCGATAAAGAGTGTGCCTTGGCTGCCAAGCGCCATCTGGCGGGCATTGGCGACATTATCCAGATAGACTTCTATCTCAAAGCCCTGGGGCAGGCGGATATCCTTCAGTTCCGATGGCGCTGAATTTTCAGCAAGTGCAGAGCCACTCACAGTAGCTGTCAGCAAAGCCGCCATAGAGAGAGCCGCTGCAAGCGAAATAGCGCGGTGCAGCGGGCGCAGTGAAACGGATGAATGCTTAGACATAAGGCCTCCTTGCAGTTGGGCATATCAGTATGACCTGAAATGAAGGCGAATAAAAAGGGAGGCTAAGCCTCCCTTCAATTTACTTTCTAACCAGCCCGTTATTTGGCGGATGCTTTGCTGCCAAGGGCGGTGCTTTTTTCCATCAGCCCCAACGCCGACAAGCCGGTGATCACGTCCAAATTGGAGGTCATGCCGTTGCCGCCACTGCCGTTGATATAGTTCTTCGGCATATCCACCTTGAAGTTGGGCAGGTTCTGATACAGGGAGTTGGCCACATCCCGGTTCAGCTCGGCCAGATACACCTTCTCATGGGCACCCAGGGCCTTGTATTTCGCCGCCAGTACATCGGCTTCGGCTATCCCTTTTTCACGGATCGCCTTGGCCTCAAACATGGCCGAGGCCGAGTTGGCTTTCTGGATCTCCAGGTTGGCCTGGGCGATTTCCAGCTCCTTGGCCTTGCTCAGGGTGGCGATATCTTTCTTCTTGCGTTCTTCCACCAGTTCACGCTCGGCGATTTGCCGCGCCACTTCAACCTCTTTTTGCTGGGCAATAACCGCCAGCTCCTTGGCACGTTGGGCATCCTGTACTTCGCGGGTACGCTGGATCTCTTTGCGCAGCTGCTCTGTCTTGGCCTGGGCCTTGGAGGTTTCCTGCTCCTGAATGGTGCGGATCCGCTCAGCAACCAGTTTTTTCTTATCGGTCAATAGCTTGTCCAGCTGATCCTCCGGCTTGGGATCGCCGATAGTGACCTGGGTGACCGTGATGCCATAATGTTTGAGCGGGTTATCCTGACGTACCGGATTACCGCTCTTGTCGGTAATAGGTACTGTCTTCCACACCAATTGTTTGGTGGCTTGCAGCTTGTTGGAATCTTCCTGATCGAAGCCAACCGGCACCAGATCCACCTGCTCGACTTCAACCTGGCGCCGCTCAGTGGTGTAGATACCGTTGCTGAGCTGATCTGACAATTGTGCCTTGAACTGATTGAGGCCGCCCTGGAAAAACTCCTCGCCGGTATATTGGGTCGAGGTGATCACAGTGACGTTGCGGGCGTTCTTGATCAACATGGTGTCAATCAGGTTGTCGTTGGAGCGAAACTCCCGATGCATCGTCTTGAGCTGCTCGGGATCATAAGACAGCTTGAAGCGGAAAGTGGCCGGTACCTGGCCTGTGTAGGTATCGGCAAAACGTACCTGCAGCGCCGGCAGACGTTGGTAGAACACCTCGCCCTGGTTGTTGCCAAAGGAGACGGTAACGACCTGATCATAGCGGGTTATTTTCGACAGAAACGGCATGCGAAAGTGGATGCCGGGCTCGGTGAACACATCCAAAGAGCCGGTAACATTGTTCTGATGCACATAGGTGTAACCGGCATCAGTCATCAATACTGAGCTTTGGGCAATACCCAGGGCCGCCAAAACGCCCACCCCAATCAGAATGCGCTTGGGGGTAAAATAGGATTTAAAACCTGAGGCACTTTTCAGTTCCATCTAATCTTCCTTAATTGAGTTCCAATACGAAATTGACATAATCCGGGTATTTCTGCTGCCAGGCATCATCAAAGAAATGCCCGCCCTGATGCGGTTTGACCTGCAGTTGATTACCCGGGCTAAAAAATTGTTCCAGCTGTTTATCCAGCGCCAGATTACTGCTGTGCTCCTGTTCGCCGTATGAGATAACCAGTCGCTTACCGGCGGGCGCCGAAGCCTTGATTTCGGTTTGCATACCGCCTGCCGACAATAGCAGGGCGCCGACATAATCATTCGGGTGTTTGGCCAGCAGGTGAGCGCTGTGAAGGGCACCCTGGGAAAAGCCCATCAGTGCCACTTTCTGCTTGTTGACAGGGCTGTTCTTTGCCGCCTTGGCCAAAGCCTGCTGCACTGCCTGATGACTGGACTCGGTTTCGGTTCTGGCCCAGCGGAAGCTGTGCTCATTGAGTTTTTCCGTGCCGTTGATCCCGATAAATATTGCCCGTTCACTTGTCAGCAGTTTGGCCATATGGGCGCTGTCACTGCCTTCTGTGCCATAGCCGGATAACCAGACCAGCACAGGCCAGCCACCTTCAGGGGCAGCCCCCTGAGGGCGGTAGATATAAGCTGTACCGGCATCTTTTGCATGCTGAGGATAACGGCGTTTAACCTTATCCAACACGGCGCGGTATTCATCCGAGTCCTTGATGCCGGCAAGTTCGTCGTCTTCCTCAAGCATTATCTGTTGCCACAGGCCGCGGCTGTCGGCCAACTGCAGCATTTCGATTGCCTGGTCTTTAAGTTCCAACATTGCCAGAGTACCGGCGGCTTGATAGGGCGCCCAGATATTGCTGCTATCGCGCTCTGTGGCCATCAGGTAATAGGCGAGGGCACCGGCGTAGTTGTCGTAGCGTTTTTTTTCTTCATCCCCCTTGGCGATAAAGTCTTCCGCATTGGCGTGACTCAGATACAGGTTGGCTATCGGGCTCAACGCCTGCCAGCGGATCTCCGCTTCCGTTTTACCCTCATCTGCCTGCGCTAATTGGCTCATGCAGAGCAATCCTAGCCCGGCACCCAGCTTCAACAGGTTACAGAGCTTTGTTTGTTTGGCTTGCATCCCCAGTCCTTTGCAATGTATGGCGGCAATTCAATATTGCGCCTTTTTTATCCTGTGCTTTTTAATCAGCGCCCTTTTCATCAGCGCGCATACTAGCAGATTAACTTTAGTGGGGGGATAGCCAATTTCTTACAGTTGTGTCAGTCAGTTGTGATTGAAACTGCTGACGGGATAAACAAGCGCCCGGATAACTCCGGGCGCAGGCAGAAAAAGAGCTCGGCGTTGCCAAATTATTGGGCGGGTTTCTCCTTGGCGGTAGCGCTTGAGTCCGGTGCCGTGGAATCGACGGTTATCTGTGGTACCTGCTCTTCAATCAGCTCTCTCAAGGTGGGATAGAACTTGAGCACACCTTCGATAGGCTGAACCTTGGCCTTGGCCAGTGTTCTAATGGGCTGGAACTGCAGATCGGCAACCAGCAGACGGGTATTGTTGCTCTGGCATTTGCGTATCAGTTTGTTCAACGCAGCCATACCACCGGCATCGAGAATGGACACCCCATCCATATAGAGCACTATGACCTGCTTATCCTGGGTCATCTGCGCGATTTCGGCGAAAATGCGCTCCGCCGCGGCAAAAAACAGTGGCCCGTTGATCTTCAGTACTACCCAGTCGTCCGGTAGTGGCCGGTCGATGTAGCGCTTATTGTTGCTGATATCGTAGAGACGGGTCATCTCGGCGATCTCTTTCATAAACAGCAGGGCCGCCAGCATGATCCCGAAGGAGATGGCGATCACCATGTCGAACACCACAGTCAGGAAAAAACAGCTTAAGAATACCCAGATATCGCTGCGCGGCGCGGTTTTCAGCAGTTGCCAGGCCTTGGGGGCTTCGCTCATGTTCCAGGCTACAACCAGCAGCAAGGCCGCCATGGCAGCCATCGGCAGGAAGGACAGTAAGCCGGCCAGTGCCACCAGCCCCAGGAGTACCACCAGGGAGTGGATAATCGCCGATACCGGGCTAAAGGCACCGGCCTTGACGTTGGCCGCACTGCGGGCAATGGCAGCTGTAGCCGTGATACCGCCAAAGAATGGGGCTACTATATTACCTATCCCCTGGCCAAGCAATTCGCTGTTGGCGCTGTGACGCTTGCCAGTCATGCCATCGAGCACTACGGCGCAAAGCAGGGATTCGATGGCGCCCAACATGGCGATGGCAAAGGCAGCCGGAGCCAGCGCTTTTACCATCTGCCAGGAAAGCCCCAGAGGTTCGCCATCCGGCCCAGGTTGCAACCAAGGCCACTCAAAGCTCGGCAGGAAGGGGGGAATACCATTGCCTTGGCTGCCATCGGGCAACAGATAATGGAAGCGGCTGCCTATGGTTTCTACTTCTTGCCCCAAATTGCCGAGCAGCAAAGCCAGTAGACTGCCGACAATGATGGCCGGCAGATGCGCCGGCACCGGCAATTTCAGTTTTGGCCACAGCAGCATGACAGCCAGAGTGACCAATGCCACCACTAAGCTGGGAAAATCGGTTTGTGGCAGCGCCAGTGCCAGCACCTGCAGTTTTTCACCGAACTGCTCCGGCATGCTGTCTATGGGCAGACCGAAAAAATCTTTCAGCTGCAAAACTGCGATGACCACACCTATCCCGGCGGTAAAGCCCAGCGTCACCGACTGGGGAATATATTGGATCAGGCGACCAAGGCGCAGCAGCGCCATGGCTATCAGGATAACGCCTGACATCATCCCCGCCATCAACAGGCCGGCGAGGCCAAACTCCTGGGCTATGGGATAGAGCAGCACCACAAAGGCGGCGGTCGGGCCAGAGATTGAGTAGCGTGAGCCGCCGGTGATGGCGATGATAAAGCCGGCTATGATAGCGGTGTAGAGACCATATTGAGGGGCTACGCCACTGGCGATAGCCAATGCCATGGCCAACGGAATAGCGATAATCCCCACAGTGACCCCGGCCATCAGATCCTGGCCAAAGTGCTTTCCACTATAGCCTTCCTTGGCGATGACTTCACGCAGGGCATGGCCCAGGCGCAAAGAAAAGAGTTGGGTTCTGAAATTGCTTATGTGAGGCACGTCGACAGGGCTCCAGAAAATCGAACCGGCTTGTGACCGGGAAAAAGGAGCCGCTATTTTAGGCTTCTACAAATCCGCCTTGTGTGATGTGTGGCTCAAAAGCTAAATTTTAAGCTTTTTTTTGAGTTAAAAGTGTGTTTGGTCGAGGGGTTGTGCTTCTCACGTTTCCCCGTCTCTTTTTCTCTGCCTTGGTCGCTTGGTGCTTCTCCGCCATCATCCAACGGCGCTTTGGCTTATTGGCAAGATTTATTGTGGGCTCAATAACCCTTTTGCTTCTGCTGCCCGTTTGCAATAACAACAGCCGAATAAGGAGAAATGTTATGAAGGCGATAATGTTGCCTGGCAAGTGCAAGGTAAATCAGAAAGGGAAGATGAGGATAAATCAAAGCGCCGCCATTGCCGGGCGCCGGTATCATCTTAGCCTGTTGGCCATCTTAGTTGGCAGTTTGGGGTTGGCCGCTTGCCAGCCACAGCAGTCCCATGAGCCACCCAAGGTCGCCAATCAAGCGAGCGAGGCTCAAGTCCCTGAGGTTGAAACAGAGGTACTGCCAAGCAAAGACCCCGGGCAGGATATGGCGAACGCTGTCACCCATGCGCAAGCCCAGAAGTTAGCCGTCAGCGCCGCTGCATCGCCGCGGGCCTTGTACAAGCCGAGTGTCCAGCCAAGAAGCTTGAGCGTGCCCTCTGAATTGACTCTGGCGGATGTGAATTATCCCAGCTCCACAGTGCTTGCCAATGGCTCGGAGGTGTATATCGCCAACGGCATCATGGTGGCGGGCGAAACGCCGTTATCGACCTTTTCCGTCGACGTGGACAGCGGCAGTTACAGCCTGATGCGGCGCAGTATCAACCTGGGAACATTGCCCCCCAAAGGCACGGTGAGAGTCGAGGAGTTGATTAACTATTTCGACTACAACTACCCACAGCCGGACAAAGGCGAGCCTTTCTCCGTCAGTACTGAGCTGGCACCGTCACCTTACAATGAAGGCAAGATGCTGCTGCGTATCGGGCTTAAGGGCTATGAAGTGCCGGCCAGTCAGATAGGCGCCGCCAACCTGGTGTTCTTGCTGGATGTTTCCGGCTCCATGTCATCGCAGGACAAGTTGCCGCTGCTGAAATCGGCCATCAAAATGCTCAGCGATACGCTCACCTCACAGGACAAGGTGTCGATAGTCGTCTACGCCGGTGAGGCCGGCGTAGTACTGGACGGTATCAATGGCGCCAATAGCGAGAGCTTAGACGCCGCTTTGGCTGAGCTTAAGGCCGCCGGTGGCACCAACGGCGGTGAAGGCATCCAAACAGCTTACCGTTTGGCCCGCAAGCACTTTATCAGTGGCGGGGTAAATCGGGTTCTGCTGGCCACCGACGGCGACTTCAATGTAGGCCTGACCAGCAGGCAGGAGCTGCTGGCGCTGGTTGAACAACAAAAGCAGCAGGGGATAGGCCTGACAACTCTGGGGTTTGGCCTAGGCAACTACCGCGACAGCATGTTGGAGCAGTTGGCGGATAAGGGTAATGGCCAATACGCTTATATCGATACCCTGAACGAGGCTCGCAAAATCCTGGTGGAGCAGCGTAGCGGCACCCTGCTGACCATAGCGTCGGATGTCAAAGTGCAGCTTGAGTTCAACCCGGCGCTGGTGGCCGAGTATCGCCTCATCGGCTATGAAAACCGCGCCCTCAAGCGGGAGGATTTCAACAATGATAAGGTCGACGCCGCCGAAATGGGCGCAGGGCATGTGGTGACGGCCCTGTATGAGCTCAGCCTTACGAATTCAAATAATCTGGCCAACGATGCATTGCGCTATGGTCGCGACCCTGTCAGCGGCAAGGAAAAATATAGCCGTGAAGAGCTTGGCTATCTGAAACTGCGAGCTAAACCACCCTTGAGTGACAGCAGCAAAGACAGCAAGAGTCAGCTTTATACTCATGCCATTCGCCTGGACTCGGCCCAAAAGTCGCTTGCGCTCGCCAGTGATGATCTGCGCTTTGCCGCGGCGGTAGCCGGGCTTGGGCAACTGCTTAACGGCTCAGTGTATCTGCATGGCTTTGACTGGCGTCAGGTCGCCGAGCTTGCCGATTCGGCCAAGGGCGAGGACCCATACGGTTATCGACATGAGTTTGTCAGCCTGGCTCGCAGCGCCGCACTGTTGGCCGAGCAAGGCGCGCTTAAACCCGGACGCAAAACCGTGGCAGATAAACTCAGCGCCGAACCTATGTCCGAACCCATGCTTGAACTTATGCCAGCCGCCGGATTTAAGCCGCTGGAATAGGGGCATAGGCAAAACTGAGACCCAGAGTCACGCCATTGGGGTTTACAGTCCAATGGCGTGGGGGCAAACTCTCATCCCAATAGCCAATATATAGGCCCGGCCAGGGGAGAGAGAATTTGGAACAGCAAAGGCAAACGGGATTGCCAAGTGGAGAGGATGAGACCTGGATGCTGGCTTATGCCGCCGGAGATGCCCAGGCCTTTGAGCGCCTCTATCTTAAACACAAGGGCGGACTCTATCGGTATTTTGTCCGCCAGTTAAGCGATATGACCTTGGCTGAAGACTTGTATCAGGAAACCTGGAGCCGGGTGATTAAGGCGGCGCAGAGTTATCAACCCAGTGCCAAGTTTACCACCTGGTTGTACCGGATAGCCCACAACCTGCTGATTGACCATGTGCGGGCGGTTAAACCGGTCGACAGTCTCAGCATAGATGAGGATGAGGCTGATGCGCAGGCCAATCTGCTGGGCCCACAAACCGCCGAGCCGGATAGCGAGCTGCTGCGAAGTCGTCAGGTCGCCTGGCTCAAAGAGTGCATCGGCCTCTTGCCCCAGGTGCAGAAGGAAGCCTTCTTGCTGAATCAGGAGTCCGGGCTGACGGCGCAACTGATCAGCGAAGTAGCCGGGGCGACGCTGGAGGCCACCAAGAGCCGGATACGTTATGCCTATCAGAGCCTGCGTGACTGTTTGGGACGCAAGACCCAGGAGAGCATTGAATGACAGAGAACAAACGCGATGATGCTGCCACGCCAGAGTCGCAGATAGATGCGCTCTATCGTGAAGGTGCTGTCGAGCAGCCGCCCCAGACCTTGGATCAGCAAATTCTGCAGCAGGCGAGGGACAACTGCCGCCAAGCACCAGAGGTGATCCGTCCGGCGCCCGGTTTCTGGCAAAAGCACAGGTATGGCCTATCCGCCGCGGCATCTGTGATGCTGGTGGCAGGGCTGTTTATTCTTAATCCCGAACTGCGAAACTCATCGCCGCCGCAGCTTAGTGCTCCGGCCAGTCTGGAAATCAGCCCGCAGGCAGATAGCGCTGAACATGCGGCGCAGCCCGCCAGGCTGCAACCTATGGCGCCGCCGCAGCCCATGACCGCCAAGCGAGCGGCACCTCAGGAACAAGCTGTTCAGCAACAGGATATGCCTCCTCAAGAAAGTGCTGCAAAGAATCGCGCCGTGGCAGAGGACACTGTGCAGCAAAGAGCGAGAATGGCCCCCAGGCAGCAACAAGCTCTGGCTGCGTTGCCAAGGGATATCGACGGCCGTTTGGATCTGCTGACAAGTGCCATCGAAGTCGGTGAACTTGAGCAGGCGGCAGTGCTGGTACGAGGCATAGCCGCAGATTATCAACTGACGCTGCCGGATACCTTGGCCAAGATCTTGAGCCCAAACGAATCGGCCCTGGTGGAAGAGGCGGCCCAGTTGCAACTGAAGCAGCAGTCCTTTATCCATCAGGATACGGCGCCCGAGAATGCGCAAGCGCTTAATAAGGAGCAGAGCGAGCGCTGGCAAGCCTTGCTTGAGCGTCTCGAGCAGAGTCTCGAAGCCAAAGAGAATCACTGAGGCTAAAGACTGAGCTTAACTTCAAAAGAGTTATCGGGAAGCCAGTCAGTTTCAATCCATCACGGGGCAGGGAGCCTGCCCTCATTTTAATAACAGGAGTTTTTATGTTGACCGCCGATGATGTTATCCAGGCACTCGAGCTTGAGCCCCATGTTGAGGGCGGGTATTTCGGTCGTTCATTCGTCTCGGACAGCCGCTATGATGACAGCCGTAACCTGTGGACCAGTATCTACTTTATGCTCAAGACGGGGGAAGTGTCCCACCTGCATCAACTGACGGCCGATGAGATGTGGTATTTCCACAGCGGTGAGTCGCTGACCATCTATATGCTCTCCGAGCAGGGTGAGCTGACCGAGGCGCAACTCGGGATGGACTTGGCCAAAGGTGAGCGGCCACAGGTCTTGGTGCCCAAAGGCACTATTTTTGGTTCGGCAATGAATAATCCGGGTTATTCGCTGGTAGGTTGTATGGTGGCACCAGGCTTTACCTTCGATGACTTCAAGCTGTTCGACCGTGATGAACTGCTTGAGCGTTTCCCTGAGCATCAGGCGTTGATAAACCGCCTGACCCGCTAACGGGCGTTACAAGGTTAAGCTTATTTTGAGCCGTAACCTTTAAACCGCTATTTTTGAACCGTCAAATCCCCGGGGGCAGGTGCCAACCTGCTCCCTGTCATCTTGCGCCTATACTTGAAACATGAGTTGCAGCATAAGTGCTACATGCCCATTGCATAGGTGCTGACTCAAACCTATGTATCTATGGTCATCACTTGTATCTACGGTCGTCACTGTTCGGCTCAAAGGCTTGGACCGACTCAAGTGCTTGGATTGTCCGAAGGGGGTCTGCGTGCGCTGTCTGTGTTGTCTGCTGTTGTTGCTGTTTGCCCTCCCGACATGGGCTAAAGAGTGCCAGCAAGGCCTGACACTGGCCTACAATGATTGGCCTCCTTACGCCTGGACAGACGCTTTTGGCCAGCCGCAGGGACTGGACATTGAGGCCAGCCGTTTGATCAGCGGCAAGGTGGGGTGTCCGCTGAGTATAGAGGCGATACCGGCCAAGCGGGCACATCAGATGTTGAAATCCGGCCGTATTGATCTGCTTGCCGGGGCCACCAAATTGCCACAGCGGCAGCTTTATGCTCACTTCAGCCTGGCTTATCGCAGTGAAGAGGTGCGTATCTTCGTCAAACAGGGGCACCAAGCCGTCACCCAGGTGCGGCAATGGCAGGACGTATTCTCACAAAGGCTCAGGCTTATTCTGCCCGGTAACGGCTGGTATGGCGCCGACTATCAGGCATCCAAGCAACGTTTGAGTCAGGCTTCGCTGTTAATCATCAGCCCCAACGCTTCCCAGGCGGTACAGATGTTGGCCTACGACAGGGGCGATGCAGTAGTGGGTGACTCCCTCTCAGTGCCTTTTATTGCCGGTGAGCAGGAAAAACTGCGGTTGGAGGCGCTGCAACCTGTGTTGGCGCAGGACGGGATCCATCTAATGTTGAGCAAGGTCTCGGTTGATGAAACCTTGCTCGAGCGTTTCAATCTGGCCATTGAGGCACTGGAGGCCGATGGCTCTCTGCCGGCGCTGCGGCGTAAGTGGCAGCAGATCTCCTACGCCAGACTCAGCCTGACGCCGAGCGTCGAGAGCGATCTTCATTTTGGGGATTATCCCCGGGCCCCTTGATCTTGGCTCTTCCCGGAAAAGACAGCGCAATGGAACCCGGGAGTAACAGCAAACAACCCAGGCTGTATGCCAGCAGATCCAGCCAGTCGAAGTGGCTGCCGATAACGATTCGTGCCAGGCGAATATGGCCCAGTCCCAGCTTATCCACCAAGCCAAAGGCCTGGCCAAACTCTATGGCGAAGGCAAATGCCAGTACCAAGGGAAGCAGCAGCCGACTTGCCCAGGGGCTCACGGTTTTAAGGGCGCAAAACATCAATATCACTACCAGCAGATCGCCGATAAACCCGCGGATGAAGCCGGGCGGGGCGTAGCGGGCTATCAATACTTCAATACCGAACAATAAAACTGTGGCCAAGGCAAAATGCCAGCGCTTCAAGCCATCGAACCAGGGCACAGGTTTCATTGGGGCTCTCCTGTCAGCAAGTCGGCGTTTTGCTCGGCAAAAAGGTGCATCTGCTCCAGCAGCGGCAACAGTGCTATTCCAAGCGAGCTGAGACGATAGTCGACTCTGGGTGGCACTTCAGGGTAGAGAGTACGGGTAAGTACGCCGTCTTGCTCCAGCTCCTTTAGCTGAGCGGTCAGCACTTTTTGACTGACACCGGGTAGATGCCGTTTTAGGTAGCTGAAGCGCTGTGGCTGCTGTTGCAGCAGGAACAGGATGGCGGGCTTCCATTTGCCGCAGATCAGCCGCAGAACCTGATAGGCCGGGCAAAGAGGGGCTTGCTGATTGAGTGTCATAAGGCTGGGCGCAAGTTACTTTGGGGTAACTATGCCACCAATTTGTGCCTCCTTGTAGCGAACGCGCAGCAGTTTTATGATTTTATCAGGAAGGTCCTTACGGCGCTCTCTTGAAAGAGAGCGGCTAAAACAGTGACAGGCGTTCAAGGCCTATGACTTGTTGGCATCTTCCCTGACATTAATCCGCAAACCAAGGGGAGGGTTGAATGACCACTCTATTGCAAATCGATTTTGAATTTCCCGCCGAAATGATGGGCGATGCCCTGACTGAGCAGGCCAAACCTCTGGCCGAGTCCATTACCCGGGAGCCGGGTTTCATTGCCAAAATCTGGACCGAAAACCCACGCAGCGGCGAGGCCGGTGGCATTTATCTGTTTGAAGATGAAGCCAGCGCCGAAGCTTACGCCTGCATGCACTCACAACGAGTGGCGGCCATGGGCGCCCACAACATACGCATAAGGCTGTTCGATGTGAATGAATCCTTGAGCAAAATTACCCACGGCTGGCCGCTATCAGTTTGATTTTTCAGTATGCCTGCCGACACATTTGCTAAAACTTCTGTCGTCGGCAACAGCTGAATCCCGCTGCTTTCTCTGCTAACTTGTTGGACTCGCAAAACCGCGCTAACAGACTAATAACAGAGATAGAGGCATTCATGAAACTTCGTCACTCCGTGGCCTGCTGTATGCTGGCATTGGGAACTTTGGGCAGTGCAGCCGCCTACGCCGCAGAAGCGGGCCAAGGCTATTACCGTTCGCCAGCGATTCATGACAACACCCTGGTGTTTACTGCCGAAGGGGATATCTGGACTCAGAAGCTCGGGCAGGACAAGGCCGCCCGTTTGACCAGCCTGCCTGCCGAAGAGTTGAATGCCAAGATCTCTGCCGATGGAAAATCGCTGGCGTTTACCGCCAACTATGACGGTGCCCAGGAAGTCTATGTGATCCCCATGAGCGGCGGAATAGCCAAGCGCGTCAGCTTCGAAAACAGCCAGGTACGGCTGCAGGGCTGGACCGCAAATGGCGAAATTCTCTATGCCACAGACAATGCCCAAGGGCCGGCGAATTACTGGGTGCTGCGTTCGGTAAACCCGGATACCCTGACAACCCGTGATCTGCCGCTGGCCGATGCCATAGAAGGCGTGGTTGACCCACAAGGCGAGTATGTCTACTTCACCCGCTTTGGGCTGCAAACCACAGGGGATAATGCCAAGGTGTACCGCGGCGGTGCCATGGGCGAACTGTGGCGTTATCAACTGGGGCAGGACAAAGAGGCCGTGCGGCTGGGCAAAGAGCATCAGGGCTCTCTGCGTCATCCCATGCTGTGGCAGGGGCGGGTCTATTTTGTCTCGGATGCCGATGGCAATGCCAACATCTGGTCTATGACCAGCGATGGCTCAGATCTTAAACAGTTGACTCAATATCGTGATTTCGAAGTGCGCAGCCCCTATCTGGACGGCGGCCGCATAGTGTTCCAGCTGGGCGCCGATATTCACATGTGGGACCTGGCTTCCGGGCAGGAGCAGAAGCTGGATCTGCGTCTGGCCTCCGACTTTCCCGAGCGGCGTGAACATTGGGTTAAAGATCCGCTCGATTTTGCCACCAGTGCCAGGCTGGCGCCGGCAGGAGACAAGGTGGTCATCACTGCCCGCAGCCATGTGGCGCTGGCGACTACAGATGGTTCCCGCCTGGTAGAGCTGGACTCGGACGGCAAGCATAGAATGCGCAATGCACTGATGAGTCATGACGGCCGTTGGGTCTATGCCATCTCGGATGCTTCCGGTGAGCAGGAGATCTGGCGTTATCCCGCCGATGGCAGCGCTGGCGCCAAGCAGCTGACCCAAGATGGCAACACATTGAGAATGAGCCTGGAGCTGTCGCCCAATGGGCGTTATTTGGCACATGATGATTATGCCGGTAATTTATGGCTGCTGGATCTCAAAGACGGCAGTAACAAGAAGATAGTGACCAACAACGAAGGTCTTGGCCCCTATGCCGATATCCGTTGGTCGCCGGATAGCCGCTTCCTGGCTTTGACTCGCTCGGAAGTCGGTGCCCAACGAAGCCAAGTGATGCTTTACTCACTGGAATCCGCCAAGGGCGAGATGCTGACCAGCGACAAGTACGAGTCTTTCTCGCCCAGCTTCAGCCCGGATGGCCAGTGGCTCTATTTCCTGTCAAACCGTGAGTTCCAGGCCACTCCTTCTTCGCCTTGGGGCGATCGCAACATGGGCCCCGTATTTGACAAGCGTAGCCAAATATTTGCCCTGGCATTGAGTCAGGATGCCCGTTTCCCATTCCAACGTCCCAACGAGCTGCAAGGCGCTGCTGCCGGTGATGAAAAGGCCGCTGACGATAAGCTGAAAGTGGATTGGCAAGGCCTGAAGTCGCGGCTGTGGCAAGTCCCCATCGAGGCGGGCAACTACCAGAAACTGCAGGTATTGGGCCCGGGTCTCTATCTGCTCGATAGGGATATCACAGGCAAACAGTCGGCGCTCAAGCTGGTGAAGTTTGACCCGTTGAGCCCCAAGTTGGAAACCTTCGCTGATGATGTGCGCGATTATCAACTCTCGGCCGATCAGAGCAAGGTATTGCTGCGTAAGCAGAGCAATCCCAAAGAGATGGTGATAGTGCCAGTGGGTGACAAACTGCCGGGCGATCTCAGCAATGCCGTGGTGCAAACATCCCAGTGGCAACTCGCCATTCAACCGCGTCAGGAGTGGCAGCAGATCTTTGAGGATGCCTGGCTGATGCACAGAGACTCCTTCTTCGACAAGAAGATGCGCGGTGTCGATTGGCAAGCCGCCAAGGCCAAATATCAACCATTGCTGGACCGGCTCACCGACAGACATGAGCTGAATGACATCTTCACTCAGATGATGGGTGAGCTCGATGCGCTGCACTCTCAAGTGCGCGGCGGTGACTTTGCCAAGGATCCCGACATGCCCAAGGCCGCCGAGCTGGGTGCACGTCTGAGTCAGGTGAAAGATGGTGTCAAGGTAAGCCATATCTATCGCACCGACCCTGAATTGCCGATGCAGGCCTCACCGCTGGCGCGCCCCGGGGTCGATGTCCGTGATGGCGACATCATCACCCATATCAATGGCCGTAAGCTGGCTACCCTGGCGCAGCTCACCTCCATGCTGCGTAATCAGGCCGACAAACAGGTGCTTTTGGGACTCAAGCGCGGCAGCAAGCAGCATAAGGTAATAGTGCAGGCTATCAGCAACCGTGACAATGCCAAACTCAGGTATCTCGATTGGGTCAATGCCAATGCCGATAAGGTGGCCAAGGCCAGCGATGGCAAGATAGGTTATCTGCATCTGTATGCCATGGGCAGTGGTGATATTGAGAGCTTTGCCCGCGAGTTTTACGCCAACTACGACAAGGATGGCCTGGTTATCGATGTGCGCCGCAATCGTGGCGGTAATATCGACAGCTGGATCATTGAAAAGCTGCTGCGTAAGGCATGGGCCTTCTGGCAACCCACAACAGGCGCGCCTTATGTCAACATGCAGCAGACGTTCCGCGGCCACCTGGTGGTACTGACAGATCAGTTGACCTATTCCGATGGTGAAACCTTCTCTGCCGGCATAAAGGCGCTGGGACTGGCGCCCTTGGTGGGTAAACAGACGGCGGGCGCCGGGGTTTGGCTCTCGGGGCGCAACAGCCTTACCGACTGGGGCATGGCTCGGGTTGCCGAGTATCCTCAGTATGCCATCGATGGTCGCTGGGTGCTTGAAGGCCGAGGTGTCAGCCCGGATATCGAGGTAGACAACCTGCCACTGGCAACCTTCAAAGGCAAAGACGCCCAGCTAGAGCGGGCTATCAGTTATCTCAAGGATGAACTGGTACGCGAACCCATACCTGCATTGAATGCTCGCCCCATGCCTCCCAAGGGTGAAGCGGACGATATTAAGTAAGCAGTGATAAAAAACAGGGGATGCATTTTGCATCCCCTGTGCAGGTGTTAGGGTGTTATCGGCCACGTGGTTCCCAGGCCGGTAGCACCCGTTTTTATTGCTCAGAAATTAATTTCCACTTCGGTATCGGCCGCCAGTGAGTTGGCGATAAAGCAGTTGGCATGCGCCTTTTCGTGGATCTTTTCCAGTGTTTCCCTATCTATCTCAGTGCCTTCGGCAAAAGTGACTTCAGGATTGAGGCTCATACGGGTCACGGCAATTTTGCCAGACTCCTTCTTGCCGATTTCTGCGGTGGCGTTATCCCGGTAGCTCTCTACCGGTAAGCGCTTCAAGTGAGCTATGGTCAGGAAGGTCAGCATATGGCAGGACGACAATGCCGCCAGCAGACTCTCTTCCGGATTGACCTTGGCTTCATTGCCTTTGTATTCGGGGGCTGCTGATGCCAGCAGTTGTTGGCCTGTACCAAAGTCTATTTGATGATCGCGATTGAACTCTCCCTCGGGCGCCGGGCTGGTTTGCCAGGATACGGTCAGATGAAAACTCAATTGGATGCTCCTTGAGACGGTTTGCAAAGTAGCGGCCACTATAGCCTATTTGCCAAACCCTTGTCTGCCACAGGTCATCACGATTCCACCCGGCTCGATTTTTCTCATTACACCCAAGAGCCATTTCTTATTAACTAGTTGTTTTAAATTGAATATTTGTGTTTTTGAACTTTAATGCTTTGGTCTTATCTCTTTGGTCATTCCACCTACTTTAGTCTTGCATCTGTCGTCTGGCGGCGCTATAACAACAGTGTATGTAAACACAATGTTTAAAATGTTAATAAAAATGATATTTCGAGATGGATCGAAATACTGATCAAAGACAAATTGCAGGAGAACATTATGCAGGCATTTTACAAGCCCCTCGCGGCAGCGGTTACCCTGGCGCTGTGCGTTGGTGCACAGGCTGCAGATAACGAACGTTACATCGTTAAGTTCAAGGAGGGGAAAGGCCCCGGCACTATGGCGCAGATGAAGGCCATGGGCGCCAAAATGGAACTGGATCTGTCGGCCCACAACGCCGCCGCCTTTTCCATCCCGGCTCAGGCTCTCAAGGGCCTGGCCAACAATCCCAACGTGGAATATGTCGAAGCGGATGTGAAACGTTTCCCGCTTTCACAGGTAGTGCCTTACGGTATTCCCATGGTACAGGCCGACCAACTCAGTGACGCCCAGACCGGTAATATGAAGGTCTGTATCATAGACTCAGGTTACCAGTTGGCCCATGAAGATCTGTCGGGCAACAATGTCGATGGCACCAATGATCCCGGTACCGGCAACTGGTACACAGATGAAAACCATCATGGTACCCATGTGGCCGGGACGATTGCCGCACTCAACAATGGGGTTGGTGTGGTTGGTGTAAACCCCAACGGCAATCTTAACCTGCACATTATCAAGGTGTTTAATGCCGATGGCTGGGGTTATTCATCCAGCCTGGTTGCTGCACTGGACAAGTGTGAGCAGGCCGGCGCCAAGGTAATCAACATGAGTCTGGGTGGCAGCTTGAAGAGCCGCACCGAGGACAGCGCCTTTGCCGCCGCCGACAGCCGTGGCATTTTGAGTATTGCCGCCGCCGGTAACGACGGTAATACTCGTCACTCTTATCCGGCATCTTATAACTCTGTGGTGTCGGTTGCCGCAGTGGATGCCAACAAGCAGCATGCGGATTTCTCACAACGTACCAGTCAGGTTGAACTCTCAGGCCCGGGTGTTGGCGTGCTTTCCTCCGTGCCTATGGGCACTGCGTTGGTGGCTGCGGCCTCAGTGGCCGGCAATGGTTACGAAGCCATAGGTATGGAAGGCTCACCTACAGGTAGTGCCGCCGGTACTCTGGCTGACTGCGGCACAGGTGAGAGCCAGTGTGATGCCGCCGGTAAGGTGTGTTTAATTCAACGCGGTAATATCGCCTTCTCCGACAAGGTGCTCGCCTGCGAAAATGGCGGTGGTGTTGCGGCCATTATCTACAACAATGAGCCGGGGGCCTTAAACGGGACTCTGGGTGAGGTGGTTACCGCCATTCCGTCTGTGGGTGTGAGTGATACTGATGGTGCGGTCATGTTGGCGGCAGTTGGCAGCAATGCCAGCGTTGATATCGGCGCGGGTAACTATGCTTACTTCGACGGTACTTCGATGGCGACACCTCATGTGGCCGGGGTTGCGGCCTTGGTGTGGAGTCATTTCCCTCAGTGCAGCAACAGTGACATTCGTGCGGCATTGCGTGCCACCGCCGAAGATCTCGGCGCTGCCGGCCGTGATGATGAGACAGGTTATGGTCTGGTGCAGGCCAAGGATGCAGTGGATTACCTGACCGCCAACGGTTGCTCGGGCGGTGGTAGCGGCGGTGGCGGTGACACAGGTGGTTGTAAGGGCAAAGGCTGTAAGAGCCCTAAAAATCCTCGCTGATTGCTGGATCTATTTTGAGATACGCACGAAAAAGCGCTGCAGTTGCAGCGCTTTTTCATGGCAGAGTTTGAGCCAAAATTGGTTAGATAAACCAACCCACAACAAAAACAACCGGCGCCAACATAAGCGCTTTAGGCAGACTGCGACCGAGATAGCTGAGCTGCAAAACCACAGGCAGGGCAGCCAGCGTCATCAGGCCGAAAAACAGTATGCTGCCATAACCCCAGCCATACCCCATGCCACAAAGCACAAAGCTTGCCAGCAGGGCCAACCAACCGCCCGCATACAGCAGGCGGCTTTCCAGAGTTTTGGGAGCGCGCCCCATGGCCTCACGGAAATGACCAAACATGGACATGGCCAGCAGACCAAAGGCGAGATAAGTCAACGCAATAAGTGCAATCATCATCCGCGCACCGCCTGAAGTTTTTGGGCCTTGGCCGTTTGTTTCATTGGCTGCCTCCCCAAACGCTTGAAGGCAAATAAGCCAAGGGCTGCGAAGGCCAGCGCCAGCAGATCAAATCCCGCCAATTGCAACTGACCGGCCGCGAGGTTGCTCAGCAGGTTGGCTGGTGAGGTCAGGGCGTTCAGCAGCGGCAAGAACGCCAGTGCAGCTGTCAGCGCCGCCAGTTGAGCGCGCCACATGGCTCTGTCTCTGCGCCAGATAGCCAGCAAGCCGCTGATCAGCAGCAGAATAAAGAAGCTGTGAACCTCCCATTGACTGCGGCCAGGCAAAGAGGCAGGCAGCAGGCGATTGGCATAGAAAAAGGCCACTGTACCCAAGGGCAGACCGAGGATAAACATCAGGTTCAGCGTTTCCACCAGGCGCAGACCCAGGCTGGGCTTGGCGCCCTGACTGATGGCTTTTTGTTGTTTCTGGCGAATCTTTACCGCCCACATCAAGGTGCCGCTGGCTATCATCACGCAGCCGCTCAGCCCCAGAAGGAAGAAGAGCCCCCGCAGTGCGGGGCCGGAGAAACGGGCTGTGTGCAAGGACATCATGGCGTCGTGAGTCGCCTTGGCGGCGCTGATGTCATTGTCTGTGCTGTAGAGGAGCTCGCCATCAGTACCGCTGAACACCATAAACAGCTCTCGTTCTGTGACTTGCTCGCCTGTGTTGAAAGTGACCACTACCCGGCTGTTGGCATCATCCGGGTTGATCACTGACACCGACTTGAGCGGCAGTTCGGCAAAGGTTTGCTGCACCTTGGGCAGGAAGCTTGCCAGTGGCAATTGAGGCGCGGCTTCATTGGCGGCAGCTATGCGGGTAAAGCTGCTGCCGGGACGGGCTTCATTGATAAATTCCCGGCGGTCACTGTCATAGTTGACCAATATGCCCCAAGGCATATAGATGATCATCAGGGTGATAAGCCCGGTATAAGTGATCATCAGATGGAACGGCAGCGCCAGTACCGAGCTGACATTATGGGCATCGAGCCAGGAACGACTGCCCTTGCCGGGACGGAAGCTGAAGAAGTCCTTGAAGATGCGCTTATGGATCACTATTCCTGAGATGATCGCCAGCAACATAAACATGGTGCAGAAACCGACAATCCAGCGTGCCGTGATGGCAGAGATATAGTGCAGATCGAAATGCAGGCGGTAAAAGAAGTTACCGCCGCGGCTTTCCCGTACTTCAGTCACATAGCCGCTGTTATCGGCCTTGACTAGATGTTCACTGAAGGCGCCGCGGCGCTGCCCCGGCTCCGGCGGCTGTTGCCAGCCATAACTCAACATGGGGTGGCGCTCTGTGGGGAATTCAATCAGCCAGCGCTGGGCGTTGACCGCATTCTGCCTGAGATAATCCTCGCCCTGACTCAATTGCTCAGCAAGGCGGGTGTCATCGTAGGATTGGAACACCTCCTTGTGCAGCTCGGGCTGATTCCACAGGCTGATTTCATGGCGATAGTAGCTCAGGGTTCCGGCAAAAAACACCAGTAGCAGCACCCAACATACCAGCAAGCCCACCCAGGTGTGGAGCCAGGTCATGGTTCGGAAAAAACTGTCTTTCATCTCAAACCCCCAGCAGTTTCAGCGTGCCAAACAAGGCGGCTGCCAGCAGCAGGAGTTCTTGCCAGGCCCGCAAACTGCGTTTGACGCAAAATACCCTGATAACCACCAGGGCGTAGATCAGAAAAGACAGCATCATGGCACTTACTGTACTGTCGATACGGCTCATAGGCAGGCTCACTGCCAACAGGGCACAGGCCAAAGACGCGATAAGATAACCGCCAACAATAGATGCCAGCGCCCGGCTGATAATGGTCAGGGCTTGGGGATAGCGCCTGGGAAACTGTAACAGAGATAGAGATTTCATGATTGCTGCGGATAGTCATTGACCACCAAGGGAAACAGATGCGCTGATTCTAGCTTAATAATAATTAATGATAAACATTACCATTCGTGTTTTACCTGTAAATAACGCCTGTATCGAACCGGCAGTTGGCTTGATACAGAAGGGGCTGGAAATACTGAACTGAATTAAAACAGGCCAATAACCGGCGATAAAAACAGCACTAAACAGGGAACAAGATGAACTCTGGATTAATTTTGACCATACAAGAGCAGAATGAGGCACTGATCGAGCTTTATTTGAACATTGGCCCTTGTGTTTTACGCTGAAAGCCCCAAGCTCTATAAGTGAATCAGCAGAAAAAAGGAAAACCTATGAAAATTCAGCTTTCAGGTCATCATGTTGAAGTCACAGCAGCAGTACGTAGCCATATCGAAGAGAAGTTTTCCAAAATCGCCAAGCATTTCCCCAGCCTGTTAGGCTTGGACATCATCATTGCCAAAGAGCATGGCGTGCATCAGGTTGATATTCGAACCAATTACGAGGGGGTGGCAGTCGCGGCCTCCGGCAAGAACGAAGTCATGTATCCGGCCATCGCCGAAGCAGGCAAAAAACTGGAAGCGGCGCTCAAGCACAGAAAGGGGCAACTTAAGGCCGATCTTCATGAAAAACCCGAGGTGACCACCCCGGAAATTGCCCACGAAATCATCCAGGAAATGGAACTGCGTTAATTCAAGTGCATTAACATTTACGCAGAAATAAAAAGGGACCATCAGGTCCCTTTTTATGTTTCAAAGCCTTGGTCTTATTCAATGATCTCGGCGTTGTGATAGACATTTTGCACGTCATCACAGTCTTCCAGTGCGGCAATAAACTTGTCGAACTGGGCGACATCTTCACCGGACACTTCCACCATGTTTTGTGGTACGAAAGTGATCTCTTCCATCTCAAAGTTGACCTCGGGGAAGGCTTCCAGCAATGCCGTCTTGGCCTTGTAGAATTCGGTGTTGGGGGCGTAGACACTGATCATGCCGTCTTCCAACTCGACATCGGCAACATCGACATCTGCCATCATCAGGGCCTCGAGCACCACTTCATCATCTTCACCGGGGAAGACAAATACCGCCTGGTGATCGAACATGTGGGCCACAGTGCCTGGGCCACCCAGCTTGGCATCATTCTTCACAAAGGCCTGACGAACCTCGGTGAAGGTGCGCTTGCCGTTGTCGGTCAGACAGTCAACAATCACCATGCAGTTACCCGGGCCGAAACCTTCATAGCGGGCAGTATCATAGTCTTCACCGCCACCACCTTTGGCCTTGTCGATAGCCCGGTCAATAACGTGTGCCGGTACCTGATCTTTCTTGGCGCGTTCAATCAGGCGCCGCAGTGCCAGGTTACCGTCGGGATCGACACCGCCACCCTTGGCACACACGTAGATCTCTTTACCGTAACGGGAGTAGACCTTGGTCTTCTGTGCGGCCGTCTTGGCCATGGATTCCTTGCGGTTTTGATATGCTCTGCCCATCTTTGCAATGTCTCATCAATGCGTTGAAAAAGAGTGGCAGATTCTAGCAGCTTTCCCGCACTAAATGCACCTGTCCGCCCGCTGGGCTGCCGGCAGTGTGAAGCCACGCCTGATCATGCTTACCGTCTCCCGCCGCAGAAGCTCATTACCTCACTATAGACTTATGTCCAATTCGGCAGAGCGCCGTGCTTTGGGTTATGCTGAAAAACTCAAGGATCCCTTGTTTGGCACAAACCAACAATAAGGATAGGAAGGGAGGCTGCATGTCTGAGGAAAACCGTATTTTGCCTATGCTGGCAGGGTTGCTGCTCGGCGCGCTGGCGCTGGGTTGCGCTCTGCTGGCTTTAAGTGCCGACAATCTATTGCTTTCACTGCTTGGATGGAGTCTTGCGCTTATTGGCCCTGTATTGGCGCTGCGCTGGGCTTCCCGCCCTGTGGCCCAAGGCGCCAAGCAGACATCCGGTGAGGGCGCAGATGATGAAAAGGCGGCGCAGCAACTGGGCCGGGATGCAAGCCGTATCGCTATCGGCGCTGCCGAAGTGTCTCACTTTGTTGACCAACTCAAGTTCACTCTGGACTCCAGCGGTCAGCAAGCCGGGCAAATTGCCGTGGCGGCCAGTCAACTGAGCCATACCACCGTGGCTTTGAGCGAACATGCCGAAGTGGTGCTCAATCAGGCACAGGCATCCCGCAGTGTCAGCATGGAAGGGCGCCAGTATGCCGCCAGTGGTTTTCGTGCGGTTGAAGCCTTGAGTCAGGATGTCGACAAGGCCGCCTCCGGCGTGGGACAACTCAAGGCGCAGGCCGATGCCATAGGCAAAATCACCGAAGTGATTGACAGTGTTGCCGCCCAGACCAATCTGTTGGCGCTCAATGCCGCCATTGAAGCCGCCAGGGCCGGAGAGGCGGGTAGAGGCTTTGCCGTGGTGGCCGATGAAGTGCGCAGTCTGGCGGCCAAGACCGCAGAGGCTACCCAAAACATTGCCGCCATGTTGACCCAGATTAGAGAGCTGACCGATGGCACCTCACAGCTAATGAATCAGGTGGTTAGCCAAACGGCCGGCGCCGTGGATGCCATGAATTCACTGGAGCAGAGGTTTGACAGTATCGCTTCGGGTGTCGAGGACTCGGCGCAGGCGTTGGAGCAGATTGAGGCCGCGTTGCGTGAATATCGCGGCACTACGGCGGATATTTCCAATGCCATTACCCATATCAGCGAGTCGCTGACAGATACAGGTCGTCGCAGCGAGCAGATCTCCCGTCAGGCCTTTGGGCTGTCGCAGACCACAGAGGGAATGTTCCGGGCGCTTTCGCATTGGGATACCGGCAGTTTCGATCAGCTTATTTTCAAAGAAGCGCAGCAGGCCGCCAAGGCTTGCGGCCAGGCGCTGGAGCAAGGGTTGGCGGAAGGCAAGTTTACTGAGCAGCAGTTGTTTTCGCCGCAATATCGGCCGATAGCGGCGACAGAGCCACCCAAATACAACACCGCCTTTGACGGTTTTACCGACAAGCACTTTCCGGCCTTGCAGGAACCGATACTGGAGCGTCACCGGGAGGTGATTTACGCCGGAGCGGTCGATAAGAAGGGCTACTTTCCGACTCACAATCAGCGTTTTTGCCAGCCGCTGACCGGTGATAGGGAGCGGGATATGCTGCAAAACCGCACCAAGAGATTGTTCAACGACCCAACTGGGATCCGCTGCGGCCAGCACACAGAGCCGGTGCTGCTGCAGACCTATAAGCGTGACACGGGTGAGGTGATGCACGATCTCTCTGTGCCCATCTATGTTAAGGGCAAACACTGGGGTGGCTTTCGGATAGGCTTCAAGGCCCAGTGATGCTGTGCGTAGGCGCCTTGGGCGCTCCAGGCTTGCGGCTGGCTCAGAGACTCAGATGCTCATACAGCTCTGTGGCCAGGGCACTGAGTTCATCGGCGCTCGGGTGAGTATGGGCATAAGTGCGCAGGCCATAAATACCCATCATCAGAAACCGGGTCAGTTGCGCCGGATCTTTATCGGCGGCCAGTTCACCTTGCACCTGGGCCTGCTGCAGTATCTGCTGCAACGCCGTTTGCCATTGCTGTAGATGTTGGCTCACTCTCTGTTGTACAGCCAGATCTTGCTCACCCACTTCGCTCAAAGCCTTGACCAAAAGGCAGGCCTGGCTGGCATCACAGCTGAGGCACTCGCTGACTATGTTGTCCAGATAACGCCGCAGGCACTCGAGTCGTGAACCCTCGGCCGGGAAAAAGCCCTGCAACTGCTGCTCGCGATCGGCATGGTACTGGTCAATCGCCGCCAGAAACAGCCCGTGCTTATTGTCGAAGGCACAATAGATAGACCCCGGATGCAAGCCGGTTGCCCGGGTCAGATCCTGCATGCTCGTCTTGCTGTAACCCTTGGCCATAAAGGCATTCATGGCGCTGCGCAGCACTTTCTCGCGATCGAATTCGGCGTTTCTCATAAGATGATTTCCCACTGTGATGCGCCGAGTTTACTGCAATTTGAATATTTGTTCAAAAAAGGCTTGAATGATCATTCAACAATCTTTATCTTGAACGAACATTCAAATAGGGGCTCAGCTCCTCAGGCTCTGAATAAGGCGAATGCCAGTGACTGAGCCGTTAACTCGCCAAGGGCAGGAACCATGTACCAGAACTTGTTTGAACAGTATCGTCTCAATGACAGCATCACACTCAATAACCGCTTTATGATGGCGCCGCTCACCCGTTGTATGGCCGATGCCGATTTGGTGCCGACCGATGCCATGTTGGCTTACTACGCCCGCCGCGCCGAGGCTGGGCTGATCATCAGTGAAGCCACCATCATTCGCCCGGATGGGCAGGGCTACCCCAACACTCCTGGGATCTTTACCCAGACTCAGATTGCCGGTTGGCGCCGGGTGACAGATGCCGTGCATGAAAAGGGCGGTAAGATTTTTGCCCAGCTGTGGCACACAGGCAGGGTCGCGCATCCGCACTTCTTTAATGGTGAGCATGTGTTGGCACCATCTGCTGTGGGCGTTGAAGGTACAGTACCGAGAATGCGCGAGCTGAGCTACCAAACCCCAAAGGAGGCCAGCAAGGCCGAGATTGCCGAACTGGTGCGTGATTACGCCAAGGCGGCAGAAAACGCCATTGAGGCCGGTTTCGATGGCGTTGAGATCCACGGTGCCAACGGTTATCTCATCGATCAGTTCCTGCATTACGACAGCAACCGACGTGAAGATGAGTACGGTCAAACGCCTGAAAACATGAGCCGCTTTGCCCTGGAAGTGGTGGATGCCACCATAGCCGCCATAGGTGCAGATCGCACGGCGCTGCGTTTGTCACCCGGGGCATACTTTAATATGAGTGCCGATCCCCGTGACCGTCAGGTGTTTGATTATCTGCTCGCCGAGCTTGGCTCCCGCCGATTGGCCTATCTGCACGAGGGCATGTTTGACGACAACATGCGCTTCGACTTCCTCGATGGCCGGGTATCAGACTACATGCGCCGCCACTACCAGGGAAATCTGGTGGGTGTGGGTGGTTACAGCCCGGAAACGGCTGCCGAGGCGATTGCTGCCGGGCGTTTTGATCTGGTCGCCATAGGCCGCCCCTTTATTGCTAACCCTGACTATATCGCCAAGGTTCGCAGCGGCGAGAGCCTGCAGGATTACTCGGATGAGATGCTGGCCACTCTCGACTGAAACAAGGCATTTCGGCCAGAGTACCCTTAACCCGCTTAGCCATGGCGCCATCGAGATGCAGTATTGGCGGCGCCTGGCGTCCTTGTAGAATTGCCCCATATTTGGCGAGTATTTTGGCATACTCGCCGTTTTTTTTGATTGTCTCCAGCCCTTGATTGAACTCGGCAATCAACTCTGCGCCATGGGGATGAAGGCGACTGGTGCTCAGGTGCAGGTTGCGAATATCCAGTGGCGGACCGGTAAAGTCGAAGCTATCTTCCTGTTGCAGACGCCAGAATGTATCTGTGGCGACAATCTCATCCTCCAAAGTCAAATCCAGACGACCCACTGCCAACATCTTCAGATTGGACTCCAGACTGTTGTTGGGCACGCGAATAAAATCGCTCGCGGCGCGAAAACCGGTTTGATAGCTGTATCCGCGTACCACGCCGATTCTTTTCCCCTTGAGGCTGTCGAGATCTGTGTATTCAAAGGGATCGCCACGGCGCTTGATGAAACGCTGGCGATTTTGCAGATAAGGCTCGGAAAACAGCAGCACTTGCTCTCGCTCCGGCGTATGCCAGGTGGCCAGCAGCAGATCGGTTTTGGCCTCCTTTACCGACCTCAGTGCCCGGGCCCAGGGCTTTAACTCCACCTGCAAGCGATAACAGTGAACCGCCAGCGCGCTCTGAACTATTTCCAGTGCCAAACCGGCTTTGCCATCGGCCTCAATAAAAGGGGGCCAGGGATCATTGGTCAGTGTCAGATGCAGCGGTACTGCCGGTTCAGAAGTCGAAGGGGATGCTGGATTACAGTTGGCGCAAGCCAGCCATGGCTGTAGCAGAAACAGCAGAGCAAATACCCAAGTCAGTTTCATATTTGACCCTTCATATCAGAGGCTTGGAACCCAAAAGTGCTGAAAGAAAGCTGCAGGTGTCGTCAGCATCCCATAAATCCGCATGTAATTGCAACGTTACCAAATGCTACGAAATTGTTTGTTTTTGTTTGTTATATCTGGAGGGCAGATTTTCTGCGTAATTGAAAGCAAGAGTCTTAAAGAGGACCTATGACTATAACAAATAATCAACTTGGAACGCGGTTCCGGCAGACGGCGTTGGCCAGTCTGACCGCGCTCTATTTCGGGGGCATGATGAGCGCCACCGCCCAGGTTCAGATGCAACCCGTGGGCAAAGGCAATTTCTATCAGCCGAGTTTTACCAAAGAACAGGTGTTGGCGGCAGACAAGGCTCGTAAGGCGAGCCTTGAAGGCGACATCTATGCCGGTCAGCCGGGTGTGCTCAACCAGGTATTGCGCCAGCGGACGCCGGAACAGATATTTCAGCCGGATCCATCTGTCAGCGGCGTTCAGAGCTATATAGTGCAGCTTAACGAAGAACCTCTGGCAACCTACGACGGCAGTATTTCCGGGCTGGCGGCCACCAAGGCACCGAAAAATCGCTCGCTGATCGCCAAAGGTCGGGTCAGTGTCAATACGACTGATGCCAGGGCTTACAGCCGTTTCCTGGAAAAGCGTCAGGACAGTTTCGTAAATCGCGCCCGTCAGGCCGGTGCCAATCTGCAGTTGAAACAGCGCTTCACCATTGCCAGTAATGCCATGGTGGTGGAGATGACTCAGGAAGATGCCAAAATTCTTGCCCGCCAGAGCGGCGTCAAGCGGATAACCCCCAACCGCATTTTCCAACTGCGTACCGACAGAGGGCCTGAGTTTATCGGCGCCGATCGGATCTGGCTCGGCCAGGACCCGAGTACAGGCCTGGCCGCCAAGGGTGAAGGTATGCTGGTCGGGATCATAGATACCGGGGTTAACACAGATCACCCGGCCTTTGCCGAGGATCAAGACTATGTGCGTTTGAACCCGCTCGGCAGCAACAAGTTTACCGGTGATTGTATCGACAGCCCTGAGTTGTGTAACAACAAACTGGTGGGGGTACATTCCTACCCCGAGATCACAGATGTTTACGGGGCGCCGGAATTTCAGGCCAACCCCTGGGGCACACCTGTCATGTTGCGCCCGGCCAATGGTGAGGACTATAACGGCCATGGCTCCCACACTGCCAGCACAGTAGCTGGTAACCATCTGGACAATACGCCTTTGCAGGCTGCAACCGGTGATGCCACCAGTGATGGGGTCAATGTGCCCTTTAACTTCCCGGCTACCAGCGGTGTAGCGCCGCGGGCGCATATCATCTCTTACCAGGTGTGTTGGCCCGGCAACGGTGGTGATCCCTATGCCGGTTGTCCCGAGTCGGCGATTCTGGCCGCCTTTGAAGATGCCATTGCCGACGGGGTAGATGCGATAAACTTCTCCATCGGTGGCGCCGAATCTTTGCCCTGGGCCGACCCTATGGAGTTGGCGTTTCTGGCCGCCCGTGAGGCGGGAATTTCTGTGGCTGTCGCCGCCGGTAATGCCGGTGCTTATTGGAGTGCGGATCACAGCTCTCCCTGGGTGACGACAGTTGGCGCCACCACCCACGACAGGGTGCTGGAAGCCGGTAACAAGCATATCGACAATTTCGGCGGTAACGAACGCTATCGCCCGTCCGAGCCTATTGTGGGCAAGAGCTTCTCCGGCGGCATTACCGGCGAAGTGGTGCTGGCTGAAAACTATGCCGACCCTGACCCCAGCGATGATTTCAACGCCGCCTCCTGTAACGTACCTTTCCCCGCCGGAACCTTCCGCGATGACCAGATAGTCATCTGTGAGCGCGGTGACATTCCCAGAGTGGATAAGGCCAAGAATGTGGCGGCCGGCGGCGCCGGTGGTTTTATTCTGCAAAACGTGAACTATCAGGTCGACAATCTGGTGGCCGACAGCTTTGTGATCCCTGGGATCCAGGTCAAGCAGAGCGACCGATACAAGCTGAAAAACTGGGTTAGATACAGTGATCCCGGCACGGCCATAGCGACTATCTCGGACTTCAGCAACGAGTATCTGTTTGATGATGCCCTGGCCAATAACCTGGCGCCTTTCAGCTCAATGGGCCCGAGCCGCACCAACAACACCCTGGTGCCGGATCTCAGCGCTCCCGGGGTACAGATTTACGCTGCCAACGCCGATGATCAACCCTTTACCGGCGCGCCGGATGCCTCCGACTGGACCTTTATGAGCGGCACCTCAATGGCGGCGCCTCATGTGACAGGTGCCATGACACTGCTGATGCAGCTGCATCCCGAGTGGACCCCTGCCGAAGTGCAGTCGGCGCTGATGATGACAGCCGGGCCTGTGTATCTCAATACAGGTTATGAGTTGCTGGAGCCTTTCTATCACTTTATGGCCGGCGCCGGTGCCATCAATGTTGCCCGTGCGGCCGATACCGGCTTGGTGATGGATGAGACCATAGAAAATTACCGCAATGCCAATCCGGAGAACGGCGGGATAGTCAATTGGCTCAACTTGCCTTCCATGGTGGAAATGGCCTGTGAGCAAAGTTGCAGCTGGATGCGCACAGTTACTGCCACCCGCGACGGCAGTTGGAGTGCCGAGGCTTTGGGTAAGGAGCAGGGCTTTGAGCTCAGTGTTTCTCCCGAGAACTTTACCCTGGCCAAGGGCGAAAGTCAGACTCTGGTGATCAAGGCCAAAGTGCCGCCGTTGATTGAGTCCAACGTCAATCCGGGTGAGCCGGGAGCGCCTTGGCAGCAGGTACAAAACAAGGACGCCTTCTTCAACGGTGAGCTCAGACTCACTGAAGCGTCAGGCACTTCCCCTGAGTTGCATATGCCGGTAGTCGTGGCCAGTAAGGCTGATCAGATGCCGGTATCCATGGACCTGGAGATCAGCCGGGCTCAGGGCAGTGAAACCCTGAAGATGAATACCTCGGCCTATGCTCAACTGACGCCTCGTTTCTACGGCCCGGTGCAGCCTGAGCTAAAAACTGCCACTCTGGAAGCCGTGGCGCCATTCCTTGATCTGGAATACATAGAGAAGGGCTGGGATATTCAAACCGTCACGGTTCCCGAAGGCGCCAAGCGTTTGGTGGTGGAAGTGCAGAGCGCCAAGCGCACCAGCACGCTTGAGGAGATGAACCCCCGTTATTCAGGGGTGTTCCCCTTTGTGATCCTGGGGCGGGATGCCAACGGCAATAACGGCTTTATCCCTTCGCAAGAGGAGATGGAGCAGGATGACAGGGCGCTCAAGGCAGAATACGATGCCGAGCTGGTGTGTTTCTCTTCCAGCCAAGCCGAGCACAACCTCTGTAGTCTGGAAAACCCGGCCCCCGGTACCTATTGGTTTGCCACCGCCATGGCCTATGGCAAGGGGGAAGTGGAAGCTGTGACCGGCCATGCGGTGATCATGGCCGATGACGATTTCGGTATGTTGAGCCTGGATGGTCCGGCGTCGCATGATGGCAATGGTGACTATCAGTTGACCCTCAACTGGAATATTCCCGATGCCAAGCAAGGGGATGTCTTCTATGGCGGTATGGATCTCGGTGCCGGCCCCGGCGCTGAAGGTTCTTTCGGTTTCAGTGCCCTCAATATCCGCCGCGGCGAGGATGCCGTAAGCTGGTCAGTCAGTCAGGACAAGGCGCTGAGCGAAGATGTGGTGGATGTTACCGTTAAACTGGCGGCCAACCTGGAATCCCGCGATCGTAACTATGAGTTGCAGCTCAAGTTACCCGAAGGCATGCGTTTGGCACCGGCGACCATCAAGAGCAATAATCCTGCGGTTGCCGAAGCGATTGTTGCCGATGAAAGCGGCCTGACGCTGACAGGCCAGCAGCCCAGCACTCGATTGGTGGAGCGGCAATACAAGGTCAGTACCAACCTCAACGATGCCATGTGTCGCACGCCTATGATTGATGAGTACTCCACCGGTGGCTACATAGATCTCTTCGGCGAGTTTGGCATGCAGCCCAACGCCGACTGGTTGGCCGGCGACTCTCAAGCCAGTGTCGATGTGCCTATCGATTGGCTGTTCTATAAAGAGGGCGCCGAGTTCAAGGTGTACAACCAGGCCAATGCCGGTTATATGCGGATGCATACTGTGGGCGCGTTGCAGTTTAACACTGCCTACTGGTATATGGGCGCGCACCGCGGCCCTGGTTTCCTCTACGAGGCGCTGGCCCCCTTCTGGCGTGGCAGTTTTGAGATGAAGTACCGCCGCCATTGGGAAGAGCCTTGGGGCTTGACCATAGCCACTCAGTACAAGGAAGAGCGTCCGGATTTGGGGGACTTGTTGTTCCTCGAGTTTGATAATGTTACCGACCGCCAGACAGGCCAGGAGTTTGACTTCCAGACCATACTGCGCAGTGGTATCGACGATCATCCCGGCATGTACGAGATCATCTATGCCTACCAGAACCTGGGGGCCGATGTGGCCGACGGGGCTGTGTTTGTCGAAGGCTTTGACAGTACCTGGTCCAGCGGCGCGGGGCCGAAGAATGGCTATCTTTATGAGATGCTGGGCTTCGATAACCTGGATACCTTGCTTAAGGACGATCTGGTGATCTGCTTTGATTACACCGGGCCTGAGCAGAGCCGGGTCGAGCTGAGCTTCAAGGCGGCGATTCAACCCGGGGCTACCGGGAAGGCGCTTGCCATGACGCTTAATTACGATCTCGAAGGCGGCGAGCCGGGCACTTTGAGCCATCAGATTGCGGTTAAAGGCAATATCCAGCTGGCGCCACTCAGTGACATGAGTGTTGCCGAAAATGGCCGTATAGACGGTATTGCCGTGACCTATATCGATGCCGATAAGGTGCCGAATCTGTTGGAGGTCAGTGGTGAACACATCAGCGCCGAGATTGACGGTGACAGCTTCAACCTGATCCCCGAGGCAGATTTTCACGGTGAAACCCAGGTCACGGTAACTGTGCGTGATAGCCTCAACAGTGGCGATGCCGCCAGCACCAGCTTTATGCTGAAGGTGGAGTCCGACGGGGTTGACCCTGTGAGCCCTCCAGAGCCGCCGCTGGAGGAGTCAGACTCGGGTGGTTCGCTCGGCTGGAGTCTGCTGGCGCTATTGTCTCTTGGCTTGTTGCGGCGCAAGCGCTGAGGCTGAGCTAAACAAAAGCCAAAGCTAGATCCAAAGCCAAACCTGAGTCCGGGTTCTCACTTGGGCCAGCTGCCAAAAACTGCTGACTAAGCAGATAAAAATCCCCGCAGGTTGCATCAGCGGGGATTTTTATTGCCAGGGTTCATTGAAAGCGGTTATTTACCGGGCTAATCATCACGATTGATACAGATTGACTTCGACAGGCCCCGGCATGCCTTCAGTCAGCAGCCTTGAACACCAATTGTTGTGTAAGCCACTCTCTACAAAAGAGAAGGCCACGAGGACTTATTGGCTCCTTCCCTAAGGAAGACGCCAATTGAGATCGAAGTCGTAGCGGATACCGGCAGCCACTATCGACTCATCCTCTCGGTTGTCATAGTTTTGCGCCAGATATTCAAGGTGCAAACGTACATTATTCAGCGGCTGCCATTCCAGTGTCAGGTTGTAACCGTCATAGTCCAGGCTGCTGAAATCTTCTATGCCATCTTTGAACCAGAAGTAACCCAGCTTGAGTTTGTAGTCCTTGCCAAGCGGCAGTGCCAGCGCGCCATCAAAGGTATCGCCATCTCGATTGTTAGCACTGACAAAGTCATACTCCTTGCGTTGGTAACTGGCGGCGGCATAGATGCCGTTGTGCCAGGTATAGGCTGCTACCGCGCCCCACACCTGCTCGTCACCCTGCTTGATATCGCCGGCATATTTATCCTGGGCCAGCCAGGTCAGCCCCAGATGCAACTGCTGCCAATCGAATCCCGCCCCCAGGTTGATGATATCGGCGCCGCTATTGTATTCGCTGTCATCAAATACTGCCGAAGCCATCAGGGTGAAAAGCTCAATGTTAACTTGATAAATTAAAGCGTTGTCGACAAAGAAGGGGCTTTCCTGATTGTAGCCAAAGGGGCTGTTGGCATTGTTGAAAATGTCAGTGTATTCCGCCACCAGGGTATATTGCACCGGGCGTTGCCGCCCCAGAGTCAGTTTGCCGTATGGCGAGTCGACTCCGGCAAACGCCAGTCTCGCCTCACCGAAGCGGCCATTATCATCGATACGGATTTTCCATTCCCCTTGCGCCAGAGCGCGCCAGCCGGGAAGAAATTCGGTTTCTGCCTTGACTCCAATTCGCGACAGTGCATCGCCTATGTCCCACTGATCTTTGCCGCGATCCCTGTATTCCAATGTTGGGCGCAGCGAGCCGTACAGAGTGAATTGGCTGGCGCCAAGGGAGGAGGTCATAGAGGGAGACTTATCCTGCATCGTTTGACTGGCGGCAGGCTCAGGCTTGCTGGCTTGTTGCGACGATGCTGAGGTTTGGCTTGTGTCTTGGGCCATCATTGGCGAGTGAGTGCCGGATTGTTGCAGCTGGGCTTGCAGTAGCTGCTCCAGTTCCATGACTCTTTGTTCCAATGCCTTGATGCGTTGCTCTTGGCTGCTGTCTTCGGCATTCGCCAGCAGCGGCAGCAGACAGGCGCTCAATATCAGGAGTTTGCCTTTCATATCGACTCTCCGGTAGCTGTGGATACGGTGCGCCCGGGCTTGTTACCTGGGCGCACTGGCGGTTTCAGACAATAAACTTGTTGAGTATGGCGTCCTGCTGCCGTACCTGTTCGGTTTGGGTATGCATGGCTGAGTTGGCCTGTGTCGCCGAATCCGATACCTGCACCGACAGATCCTTGATCCTGACCGTGTTGTTATTGATCTCTTCGGCCACCAGGCTCTGCTCTTCGGCGGCCGAGGCGATTTGCAGATTCATATCGGTGATCTGCTGAATGGCATCGCGGATACGGTTCAGCGCCTCATTGGCACCTTCTGCCTTGGTAACGGCTTCCTGGGTGGTATCCTTACTCTGATTCATCACGTCGGCCACGGCGCGGGATCCGGCCTGCAACTGCTCTATCATGGCGCGAATTTCTGTGGTGGATTCCTGGGTGCGCTGTGCCAGAGTGCGCACTTCATCAGCCACCACGGCAAAACCTCGGCCCGAATCACCGGCTCTGGCGGCCTCAATGGCGGCGTTGAGTGCAAGCAGATTGGTTTGATCGGCAATATCATTGATAACACTCAGAATCGTCGCGATATTGCTGGTGGCGGTTTCCAGCTCTTTGACCTCTTGCACTGCCATATCAATCCGCTCTGACAGGGCATTGATTGCATCTGTGGTGGCGCTGACCACCTGAGTGCCGACACTGGTGGCGCTATCGGCGTCTTTGGCTGCGGTGGCGGCGCCCTGGGCATTACGGGCAACATCCGACGAGGTGGTGGCCATTTCGTGCATGGCGGTGGCCAACTGTTCCAGCTCATGCAACTGGGATTTCATGGCATCAGTGGATTGCTGCAGCTCGGCCGAGGTCATTTCAGAACTCTGCAATATCTGCTGCCCTATGGCCTTTGACTGGGTGATGAGCTGTTGCAGACTGGCGGTAAAGCTGTTGAATCCAGATGCCAGAGCCGAGAATTCGGCGTCAGTGTCCGTATCCAGTCTCTGGGTCAGATCCCCTTCGCCCGAGGCGACATCTTGAATCGCTTTATTAAGGGTTTCCAGAGGCCGCATCAGGGTCTTGATCAGCATCAGCAGCAGTGTGATGCTGACTATGACGGCGATAATGGCGTACAGGACAGAGCTGTTGCGCAGTTCGCTGACGGCGGCATAGGCGATATCTTCATCCAGTAGGGCGCCGACGTACCAGTTCTCACCACTGACCTTGGCAAAATCCAGGGTATAAGGTTTACCGTCCAGCATTACCTGCTGCGGATCTTCACTTAACGACACCTTGGGCAGGAAGTTGCTCATGGGTTTGCCGTTCAGCTCTGACTTGGGGTGGGCTATGGTGGTGCCATCGCCCGAGACGATAAACACATAGCCAGCATTGAAGAGTTTGACTTGATTGACCAACTCGGCCAAGCCGACCAGGCTGACATCATAAAAAATGGCGCCGATAAAACGGCCGCTGTCTTTGACCGGAGTGGCGATGGAAACCAGGATTTCCCCTGACGCCGAGTCGGCATAGGGCGCTGTGATAATTAAAGCGTCGGCTTGTTTGGCGTCCTTGTACCAGGGGCGCACCCTGGGGTCCCAACCGGCTCCGGGATCCCAGGCGGGATTGTTGTTGATGTTCGAGCCATCGCTTTCATAACCGAAGCCGACCAGAAGGAAGCTGTTTTTTATTACTGGACGGGTGATCACATCGCGGATATGTGCGGGCGAAAGATCGGTTTCCAACATACTGGTTGAATAAGCGGCCAGTTTCTTGCGCGAGTCCAGCTCAGAAGAAACCGTGTTTTTGAGTCCATCCATGATTTCGGTCACGCTGGCTCCTACCTGAGCCTGCATCTGTTCCTGTACCGCAAAGTATTGCTTGGTGGAAAGCAGTGCAACTGTTACCAAAAGCAATGCAGAGGAGGCGGCGACAATCTTATGGCTGAACTTCATTGTTTATCCTCTGATAATGTTGACGTATCCCATAAATATATAGACATAAATCTACCCAGCGGCCATTGCGACCGGGACAATCTAGTACATTTGTTTAACAAGAATAGTGCAAGCCGAGGGGTTTTAACTGAGGATATTTAATAAATGTGAACCAATAAGGCTTTCCTGCGCCATATTCTAACTGGGGCTGCTGGAAATATGGCTTAAACAACGCCCCTTGCGCATATAAGGGAAGGTGAGAACAAGTCCCATGCGTGCTCTGCGTCGGCTTACAGGCCTGGATGCAAGGCGTGGTTCGCAGCAAATGGCCTTAGTCCTTTGTAAGAAGCACAACACAGCAGGCAGGCCTGTAAGCCACGCCCTTCGGGGCTTTCACAGCAACCAGCTTTCTGCGTTATCCGACTTCGACAGGCCCCGGCATGCCTTCAGTCAGATGCCTTGAACGCCAACTGCTGTGCAAGCCACTCTCTACAAAAGAGAAGGCCACGAGGACTTATTCCCATCTTCCCAAGGGGCGATACAGATTACTGGTTATCGGTTGCTGTTTGTTTGATAAATTCGGCGACATTTTCACCGGCTATGCGACCAAATACTATGGTATCGGCTATCGCATTACCCGCCAGGCGATTGGCACCGTGGACGCCACCTGTTACTTCACCGGCGGCATAAAGGCCGGCAATAGGCTTGCCGTCTTTATTCAATGCCCGGGTGTCAGTGGCGATTTTAAGGCCACCCATAGTGTGGTGAACCGCAGGCTTAACCTGCACGGCATAGAGCGGAAAATGCAGATCGTCGGCCATATTCTTGCGGCCAAAATCGCTGTCCTTGCCACTGGCCTGAAAACTGTTATAGCGTTTGACGGCGGCTGCCGCCGTTTCGGCATTCATTTGGGTTTTGGCGGCCAGCTCTTTGGCATCGGCGGCTTTGTAGATGATACCCAGCTCCAGCATGCC
Source organism: Shewanella sp. YQ_9 (assembly GCF_043103185.1). NCBI lineage: Bacteria > Pseudomonadati > Pseudomonadota > Gammaproteobacteria > Alteromonadales > Shewanellaceae > Shewanella > Shewanella sp. YQ_9. Next base: position 27,582 of record NZ_JBICJO010000077.1, on the reverse strand, counting down.
CCGCAGTTGCCCCAGACGTTCAAACACGGTTTCATCAAATACCAGCCAGGCGTCTTTTCCGGGTTGAGCCCAGATGCACTCGGAGACTTTGTCCCTGGGGCCCATCTCGTCACAGAATCTGGCACCATCGCGGTTCAGCAATATGGCACCGGCGCCGCGTGCTGTGCCTGAAATAACCATTTTACCGGCCGCTGCTGTGGGGAAGGCCTGGATTTGGTCGACATCCACAGTATCCACGCCAATGGCGGTGGCAAAGGTGAGTGCATCGCCGACATTGCCCGGGTTATTGGTAGAGTCCACGCCCTTGAGATCCGGTCTGTATTTGGCGACCAAGGCATTGTTGCGGGCAAAGCCGCCGGAGGCGATCACCACGGCCTTGGCCGCCAATAGATGCACTCCAGTGTGCTTGCCTTGCACCAATACTCCGGTGACTCTGCCTTGCTTGTCTTCAACCAAGCGTATCACCTTGCTGTTGGTGCGGGTTTCAACCCCGAGTTTTTCGGCCGCCCTTTTCAGGGTATTGATGATTTCCGGGCCGGACTTGGCACCGCCGCTGGGCCGGTGCAGACGTTCGGCACTGTGGCCACCGGCACTGGCCGCGGAAGTCATATCTGCGCCCAAGGCCATCAACCAATCGATACCGGCACTGCCGTTGTTGACCAGGGTATGCACCAAATCCGGATTATTGAGCTGGTGGCCACCCTTCATTGTGTCCTGATACCAGAGCGCCTTGCTGTCCTGATAACCACGAAACGCTTGGGTCAGAGTCTCTGCCGAAGCCATGCCACCGGCGGCCAGCATGCCATTGCCACCTATGTAAGGTTGTTTCTCAAGTAATACCACATCCTTGATACCGTGCTGGCGGGCCGATACGGCGGCGGCGTGTCCGGCGGCGCCGGCGCCAATGACCAGAAGCTCATGCCGTTCCACCGGACCTGCGGCCAGCGCCTTGTCTATGGCTTGCTGAGATACTTCGGGGAAGACATAGGTATCCGCTACCTTATCGCTCGCGGAGAAGGGGATATGAAAACTGCTCTTGAAGCTGTCATGGCAGGTCTGGCAGACCATCACAGGCTCCTTGTGGCCCGAGTGGCAACTGGTGCAGGACAGGTCAATAAGATGACTGTGGTGGGGCGAAAGCGGTTGTTTTGCCTGCTGAGCCAACTCCTGCAGCGAGCCGTGGCAACTGATACAAGCCTGGTTTTCCCGAGCCTCATTGTCTTTTACCTCTATGGGCTGACTGTGGCAGGACTGACAATCGGCCCCGGCCTGTTTGATATGGTGCTCGGCCAGACCCGCAGCAGATACCATGCCGGTATACAGAAATGCAGTACCGGCCAATAACATTATTCTTTTCATGAATATCCTCACACATGGTTTTGTTATGCCTTGATAATATTGTTAATGCATGGGTGAGTTATCAAACCAATCGTTTTCGTCTGTGACGTTAAAAAAACTAAAGTGTTAAGAGAAAATATGAGAATAATTCCACCAATGAAGGCGGTGATTTGTTTTGAAGCGGCCGCAAGACTCAAGAGTTTTAAATTGGCAGCGGTTGAACTGAATGTGACGCCGGGCGCAATCAGTCACCAAATCGCCGCATTGGAAAACTTTGTCGGTAAAGAATTGTTTGACCGTAGTCACAGGCAATTGGAGCTCACTCACAGCGGCCGAAAATATTTCGCCAGAGTCGCGATTATTCTAAAAAATATGGAAGAAGCCACCATAGACCTTGGGGTGCAGGGGCATAGCCCCTCATTGAAAGTAGCTGTGCCGCCGTCACTGCTGAAAAACTGGCTATTGCCAAGAATGAGCCAGAGTCATATTTATCATAAGGGGATCAGTATCGAGTTTATCGATACCCTGGAATATCTTGATTTTGGAAGTACTGGTCTGGATCTGGCTATTAGATACGGTTATGACTCCTGGGATAATTATTATTCCGTTCATCTCTTTGATGAGGAAATGGTTGCCGTTTGCCACCCTGAATACTGTGCGGTTAATTATGATTCTTTAACACAAAATGCCGTCGATAATATGACCTTGATATATACCAATAATAGATTGGTACAGTGGGATATAGTATTACAGTACTTTGGCATTGAACGGAGAGCACAACAGTCGAGGCTGGTATTTCAAAATTCAGTTCAGGCCATAGAAGCCGCGGTCTTGGGCGCGGGAATTGCCTATGTCAACCGCTTGCTGGTGGAAAAGGAGCTGGAGAAACAGCGTTTGGTGATCCCGTTTGAGATCCGCATGCCTGAGCACAAATCGCCTTCATATCATCTGGTCAGCACCTTCGAGCGGATGCAACATGAATCTACTGCGCTGATCTATCAGTCTATTCTGGAAGAGGTGAAACGTATCCCGGAGCGTTCTTCTGTCAGCACAGGTCGGCAGCGGTTGGGGTGTTCAACCCCTTTGGGATAATCAAACGCCGCCCTTGAGCGGCGCTGCTTACTTTAGCGTTGGATTACGCTTTATCTTTGGCTTTTAAAGCTGACAGCCTGGCCGAGGCCAGTCCCAGTAAACTGCCATTCGGGTAATGACCGCGCTTGTCGGCCTTGCCGGTTTCCATATCGCACAGCAATGCCATCGCCTCGGTCACATGCTCGACCGTCCAGATATGGAACTTGCCCTTGCTGATGGCGTCCACCACAGGCTTTTTCAGCATCAGGTTGTGGGCGTTGGCCGCGGGAATGATCACCCCTTGGGTATGTCTGCGCCCCTTGATGGCACAGACATCGAAAAAGCCTTCAATCTTTTCATTGACCCCGCCTATGGGCTGGGCTTCACCGAACTGGTTCATTGAACCTGTTATGGCAATATCCTGGCGCAGGGGAACCTGGGCGATTGCAGAGATAATGGCGCAGCATTCGGCCATGGAGGCACTGTCGCCATCGACCCCGGAATAAGATTGCTCGAAGGTCAGGGAGGTGGTCAGCGGAATATCGGCCTCGCGTCCCAACAGGGTTTTGATATAGGCCGAGAGGATCCACACCCCCTTGGAGTGAATACGGCCGCCGAGGCGCACTTTGTGTTCAATGTCCAACACTTCGCCCTTGCCAAAAGCTGTGGTCGCGCTGATACGGTTGGGCAGGCCAAACTGATGATCTGTGGTGGCGATGACCGACAGGGCGTTGACCTGGCCGCAGACTTTGCCGTGCACATCAATCAGGGTGGTGCCCTTATGAAAGCTCTGCATCAGTTGATCTCTGAGACGCGATACCCTTTGCTCCTGCTGCGCCAGAGCCTGCTCTACATGGGCGAGGCGAATACTGCGGGCGTTGGCCGCCTTGGCGCAGTAGTGGGTCTCCCGCAGCAGATTGGCGATATTGGCCGAGTGCAATGACAGCTGGGTTTGGTCATCGGCCTGGCGCGAGCTGAATTCGATTATCCGCGCAATGGCGCTGCGATCGCAGTGCAACATCTGGTTATCGTGCACTATCGAGGAGATAAATCTGGCATAGAAACATTCGGCCTTCGGACTTCTTGGCATCACATCTTCAAAGTCGGCGGTTACCCGAAATAGCTCGCTGAAGTCGGGATCATAATGCTGCAGTAACTGGTAGGTCTGGTTGTCACCGAAGAGCACGATTTTGACATCCAGAGGGATAGGCTCCGGCGCCAATGAAACTGTGCCGGACAGGGAGACTTCACGCTCCAGCGAGCTGAGATCCAGACTGCGGGAACGCAGTGCCCGCTTGAGCCCGTCCCAAACGTAGGGCCGTTCCAGCACCTTGACCGCATCCATCAGCAGCACCCCGCCATTGGCCTTGTGCAGGCTGCCGGGGCGGATCAGCGAAAAGTCGGTAAAGACTGTGCCGCGATAAGTGGCGTTTTCCACATAACCGAATAGGCCGTGATAGGTGGGGTTTTCCTCTACCACCACAGGGAATTTCTGCTCCTCCTGACCGACCAGCAGGTTGACCTGATAACGCCTGGGCATTTTCTTTTCCAGCGAGGCATAGGCCAGTGCCAGTTGGTCTTCACTCTCCTCAAGGAAGATATCCAGGTTACCGAGCATATCTTTCTGCATCGCCGTCAGAAAAGAGCGGATCTCCGGCAGGCTGCGGTATTCATCCTTGAGCGGCTTGAAGAAATGGCTCAGTACTTCGCGGGCTACCTGTTCATCGTGCTCCTGCTGCTTGGTGCTGAACTCCTCTTCCCATTCGGTCAATTGGCGGATAATGCCCCGCAGGCGCGATTCCAAGTGTTTGATATTCTGTTCAAACGCCTGCTGCTCGGCTTCTGGCAGGGCGTGATAGGTTTCCTCGGTATGCGGCTCTTCGCCGTTCAGCGCCATCAACTGATACTCGCCCTGAGTGTTGATGGAGAGGCTTATTTTCATCCCCTTGGCTTCTTCGCTCAGAGCCAACAGCGCCGCTTCCTGTTTTTGCGCCAACTGACTCTTGAGCTTGTCGGCGCGGCGGTAATACATCTCGTTGTCAAATGCCAACGGCAGCGCCTTGACCAGCCTGAGAACCAGTTTTTCCATCTCCTTCTTGAAAGTGACGCCCTTGCCGGCGGGCAATTTGAGCACCTTGGGGGTACGGGTCTGGTCGAAGTTGGCCACATAACACCAGTCGTTAAGTGTCTTGTCGGTAAATTCATGGCGCTTGAGATAACGCAACATCATGGTGCGTTTGCCCAGACCATTTTGGCCTATGGCATAGATGTTGTAGCCCTTCTCCTTGATGGACATGGCAAATTCCACCGCACTCTGGGCCCGCTCCTGGCCTATGATGTCATCCAGTGGCTCCAGTTCGCGGGTAGACTTGACCTCATCTCCCAGATTGTCGAGATTGGCGGGACGGTATACCTGACTGGCATCTAAGCTGGTGACGGCCATGGGCGCTTCCTTGTTCAAATAGGGCAGAGAAAAGTAAAACTGCTTTTTATGACAATAAGATGCGCTGCAGCCTAAAGCAAACGTCAAACCGAATAAGTCTCTCGGGCGGTTAATTTTTCACCCGTAAGCAATGTTTGCTGCTCGAACGCAGGGGTAACGCCTATTCGTCACCGGGTAGCAGAGTATAATGGCGGTTTGCCCTAAGCTTTATTTTTGAAGGACTCTCCATGGAATTTGCCGCTTTTTCTCTTTCTCTGCCCGAACCGCTACTGACCAATCTGGCCGGACTGGGTTTTAGCAAGGCAACCCAAGTGCAGGCAGAGGCCATTCCTTTGGTGCTCGCCGGCAGCGATCTCCTGGTGAAGGCACAGACGGGCACAGGGAAAACCGCCGCCTTTGCCTTGCCGTTGCTGGCGCGTTTAATGCCCGCCACGACTGAGAGAGCAGTAAAACCCGCAGCACCCAAGGCTCTGGTGCTGGTGCCTACCCGGGAGTTGGCGCAGCAGGTTTTCGATAACATTAAAAGCTATGCCAAGGGCTGCGAGCTGAAGATTGCCATTGCCTATGGCGGTGTGCCACTCGATGGGCAGCTAAAGAACTTCAAGGATGGCGTCGATATCTTGGTCGCCACGCCCGGGCGCCTGCTGGATCACCTTAAAAAGCGCAGTCTCAGGCTGGATAAGGTTGAAACCCTGGTGTTTGATGAGGCCGACCGCATGTTGGACATGGGGTTTGAAGATGAGATCTCGGCGCTGATGAAAAAGATGGCCAAACAGCGCCAGACTCTGCTGTTTTCTGCCACCTTCAACGACAACATCTGGCGTCTGGCCAAGATTTTGCTGCAGTCTCCCAAAGTGTTGGAGCTGCAAGCATCGGAGCAGGGTGGCAGTATCAAGGAACGATTGATTGAGCTCGATAGCGAGCGTAAGGCCGCCGCCGTTGCCGCCCTTTGTCGCCGGCACGACTGGCGTCAGGTGTTGCTGTTCAGCCGCACCAAGGAGGGGGCCGACAAACTGGTCTGTGAGCTCAGTGCCGAGGGCTTGGCCGCCAGTGCGCTGCACTCAGATCTGAGTCAGGCTCAGCGCGAGCAGACCTATCAGGCGTTCAAGGCGGGTGAATGCCGTTTGCTGGTGGCCACAGATGTTGCCGCCAGAGGCCTGGATGTAGCGGCCTTGCCTTGCGTTATCAATCTGGAGCTGCCGTTCAAGCGCGAAGATTATGTGCACCGCATTGGCCGCACCGGCCGCGCCGGCATGGAAGGGCTCGCCATCACCCTATTCAGTCGTGACGACGAGCGCCTCCTCGAAGAGCTGGAAGCCATGCTCGACAGACGCCTCCCCAGAGAATGGCTGCCCGGGTTTGAGCCGGATCTCAACCGCAGTTTTGATGCACCGAGAAACCAGCGTAAAGCCGCCCAAAAGCAACGTGCCCGCAAGAGAGCGCTTGGTAAAAGATAACAAGTCCGGTTTAGTTGAGCCTACTTGAGTTAATCAACCGCAAATGCAAACAACACAAGTATTCTGGTCCTGATGGATTCGAGGCCTTCTCTGGCATGGATGCCAGAGTAGAGCCATCAGGGATGATTTCACGGCGTGCCGAGAAGCCGTTAGGACGAAAGCCCACGGCAGGTGCTTGATAGTTGTGTGGATTGGAAACCTATGCTGTTCAAGCAGTTTGAGTCGATGCATACCTTTTATCTTTGGGGTGGCCGATAGGTAGGAAAGCTATTGGGTTCATTCGCCAAAGTGGGTCAGTTGCGCTAAGCTAGTGGCCCGGTTTTCAAGAAACAGTCTCCTGGGGGAGCCATGTTCGCAGTCGATACCCATACCCACACAGTTGCCTCTACTCACGCCTACAGCACGATCCATGATTACCTGGCAGTCGCCAAGCAGAAAGGGATCCGTTTGTTTGCCACCACAGATCATGGCCCGGCGATGGCCGATGCGCCGCATTTCTGGCATTTCGTGAATCTCAGGGTGTTGCCGCGGATAGTCGATGGCGTAGGGATATTGCGCGGAATTGAAGCCAATATTACCAATCTGGAGGGGGAAATCGACTTCTTTGGTGAGTTCCTGGAAGAGCTGGACTTGGTGCAGGCCGGGTTTCACGAGCCGGTATTCCCTCCCGCCGACAGTGACAGCCATACTCAGGCGCTGCTGAACTGCATTCGCAGCGGCAAGGTCGATATCATTACCCACCCAGGTAACCCCAAGTATCCATTGGATCAGGAGCTGATTGTCCGCGCTGCCGCCGAGCATAATGTGGCGCTGGAGATCAATAACTCCTCTTTTGCCTGCTCCCGCAAGGGCAGTGAAGACAGCTGCCTCAATATTGCCAAACTGGCGAAACGATTCGACGCCCAGTTGGTGATGGGATCAGATTCTCATGTTGCCTTCAGTCTGGGGGAGTTCCCGCTGGCGCTTGAGATAGTGGATGCCGCCGGTTATCCAAGAGACAGGCTGCTCAATCGCGAACCATTGGCGCTGCTGAATTTCCTGCAGCAGCGAGGCCACAAGACGCTTGGTGAGTTAATCGACTACTTTGAGCGTGAGGCGGCCGCAGGCTAACCTGGTTCGCCTGCCTTGAGGATACGAGCCACAAAATCCATCAATTGATTAGCCATGAATCCCGAATCGTGAAAGCCAAGACTACCCGAATATTGATCACCGGCGCTCATGGTCAGCTCGGACAGGCGCTGCTGGCGAACTTGCCTTGGTTGCCCGAGTTTTCGCCTTCCAGGCTGCGAATGGAGATACCTGAGGCAAGCCTGGTGCCCGGCAGTGCTGTAGAACCCCGCAGTGCTAAAGCACCCGGTAGCGCAATTGAAATCGTGGCGCTCGGGCATCAGCAGCTGGATTTAACCTCAGCAGATTTGCCCGAGCGGCTCAGTGAAATCAATGCCGATGTGATAATCAACTGCGCCGCCTACAACGCCGTGGATGCGGCCGAGCAGGATATGGCTGCCGCCATGGCGCTCAATGCCGAGGCGCCGGAGCGTTTGGCCCTCTGGTGCCGGCAACAGGGTGCTTGGCTTATCCATATTTCGAGCGACTATGTCTTCGGGAATGTCTTCGGGAATGTCTTCGGGAATGATTTGGGAAGTGTTTTCGGAAACGTTTCTGGAAATGCAGCTACCAATATGCTCGGGAATGCGCCCAGAGCCTTGACCGAGAGCGATGTTTGCGAGCCTTTGAGCCTGTACGGTCAGAGCAAGCTCGCCGGCGAGCAGCGCTTGCTTAAGGCTAATCCCGGCGCCCTGGTGATGCGAACCTCTTGGCTTTACAGCCGTTTTGGCAGCAACTTTGTGTTGACCATGCGGCGATTGCTGACCGAGCGCCCGGAACTCAAGGTGGTGGCGGATCAGGTCGGCACGCCAACCTGGGCCGAGGCGTTGGCGCGGCTTATCTGGCAGTTGCTCATCTGGTTTCATCTTAATCCAGAGAAGTCCGCGGTGCTGAGCGGCTGCTTTCATTACGCGGCAACGGGGCAGTGCAGCTGGTATCTTTTCACCCAAGAGATAGCCGAGCAAATCGCCAAGCAGCAGTGCAATTCTGCGCCAAGCTCTCAGGCGGCGCCGCCATTGCAAACCGCGTCGCCATCTCAAACCGCGTTGCAATCTCAAGCTGCATTGCATTCTCAAGCTGCATTACATTCACCAGCAAACCCGGCGCCAATCACGCCAGGGTGCCGGATAACGCCTGTCAGCACAGTAGAATACGGCGCCTTATTGAATCGAGCACAGGCGCCGCGCCCGGCGTATTCGGCGCTCGACTCAAGCGCTCTCAAAGATGCCATGGCGGCCATGCCTTCGGCATTTCGCTGCTATTTGCCAAAAGATTATCCGTCACCCATCTGGCTTTCCTGGCAGGCGCAGTTGACGCAGATGCTTTCGGGGCTTGGTGCATCTTCCTTGGATTGAATCGGCTTAAACAGAATGAAAAGTAAGGCAAAACCGGCTGTAGATTATAACCAGTAGCTAAAGGTTATACCCGCCAAAGCCGGGTGGCTGGCATAATAAACTATCTTGTTGATCCAAAGGATGAAACCTTGTCGAATAATCCCCCCAAGACCTTGCTTGATGCCAAGCAGCTGACACTTTTGGCCGAGATGGCCCGCGCCGCCGGTGAGGCGATAATGCAGTATTATCAGGGCGGCGAACTGGCGATTGAGCGCAAGGCCGATGACAGTCCGGTCACGGCTGCCGATCTTGCCAGTCACGCCGTGTTGCAACAGGCGCTGGCGCGTGAGTTTCCAACCTGGCCACAGATGTCGGAAGAAGCGGCGGATATCCCCTGGGCGCAGCGGCGGGGCTGGGAAACCTATTGGCTTATCGACCCTCTCGATGGCACCAAGGAGTTTATTAAGGGCAACGGCGAATTTACCGTCAACATTGCGCTTATTCACCGCGGCCAGGCGGTCGCCGGTGTTGTCTATGTGCCCGCCACAGCCGTGTGCTATTTGGGCGCGCTGGGACTCGGTGCCTGGCGTGAGACCCCAAATGCGGCTGGATACCAGCGTGTGGAATTGAATGCCAGGGCCGGGGTTAAGCGCCAGATCCCTGTGATTGTCGGCAGTCGCTCGCACTCGAGCCCGGGGCTTGGCGAGTATCTGCAGCAGTTTGGCGAGCACGAAATGAAGAGTGTCGGCTCATCACTCAAATTCTGCCTGCTCGCTGAGGGCAAAGCGGATATCTACCCCAGATTGGGCCCTACCAGTGAATGGGACACGGCGGCGGCTCAGGCGGTGCTTGAGAGTGCCGGTGGCCGAGTTTTGGAATATCCAGCAGGCAACAACTTAAAATATAACCAAAAAGAAACTATCCTCAATCCTTGGTTTATCGCATACAGTGCCGATTGGCCTTGCGATTGAAGCAGATATACACACCGGAGTTGAAAGCATGATGCGTATCGGCGTTGATTTGGGCGGCACTAAAATTGAATTGGTGGCTCTGAGTGGCGAAGGGAGTGAGCTGTTTCGCAAGCGAATTGCCACTCCCAGAAACTATCAGGCGACCCTTGAGGCCATCTGTGCCTTGGTCGATGAAGCCGAGACGCAGCTGGAAATGACAGGAACCATCGGCATTGGTATTCCCGGGGTGATCTCACCCTTTTCCGGTTTGGTGAAAAACGCCAACTCCACTTGGTTAAATGGTCATCCGCTCGATAGAGATCTTGAGCAGCACCTGGGGCGCAAAGTGCGGGTTGCCAATGACGCCAACTGTTTTGCGGTCTCCGAGGCGCTGGATGGCGCTGCCGCAGGCAAAGAGGTGGTGTTCGGGGTGATCATAGGCACAGGCTGCGGTGCCGGCATTGCCATCAATGGCAGGGTGCATCAGGGGGGCAATGGCATAGGCGGTGAGTGGGGCCATAATCCCTTGCCCTGGATAAGCGCCGAGGAGTTCAACAGCACTGAGTGTTTTTGCGGCAAGTACGACTGCATCGAAACCTTTATTTCGGGAACCGGATTTGTCCGCGACTATAACCAGGCTGCTGGGGCGCAGCTCAGCTCAGGCGCCGAGGTGATGGCATTGGTGGAGCAGGGGGATGCCGAGGCCGGCGCGGCCTTTGAGCGCTATCTTGACCGTCTGGCCCGTTCTCTGGCCCATGTGATCAATCTGCTGGATCCGGACGCCATAGTACTTGGCGGCGGCATGTCCAATGTGCAGGCCATCTATCCGGCATTGCCGGCCAGACTCAAGCGCTATGTGGTCGGCGGCGAGTGCCGAACCCCTGTGTTGGCCAATCACTACGGCTGCTCCTCCGGGGTACGCGGCGCCGCTTGGCTGTGGGGCCGGGACTGAGTTTGGCGAGGCGCTCTGGCCGTGTTACAGGTATTCGACTTAGGCACTCTAGGCACTTTAGACACTCTAGGCACTTTAGACAAAAGGGAAAAGCACTCGAACATGTATTGGGGCGAGTGAGCCTATAGCCCTTCGCCAATCACTGGTCAGCCGAGTAACGCTTCTGTAAGCTATGGCTACTTTTGCCAACCTTCGGATATCAAGCGTGTTCTGGCTGAAAAAAATCCTCTCTCAATTCTTTATGCCCATTCCTCTAACCTTGGTCACTCTGCTGCTGGCTTGCTTTTATATCCGTCGCAGGCCGGGAGTAGCGCGTGCCCTGGTGGTTTTTGCCATCACTTGGGTGCTGCTGCTTTCCAGCTCTATCGGCAGCAACACCCTGCTTGCGGGACTTGAGCGTCAGTATCCACTTTATACCGCTGCGCCGGCGCGCTCCTGTGTGGTGATGGTGCTGGGTTCTGGCCATGATGATCAGGTTGGCGGACTCGCGCGACATATGTTGTCGGCAACGGCGCTTGAGCGTCTCAGTGAAGGGGTGGCGCAACTCAAAGCGGCCAACAGCAAAGATTGCCTGCTGGCGGTCAGTGGTTGGGGTGGCGGCCTTGAGCAGCAGAGTCATGCCCGGCGCATGGCCGAGGCCGCCATCGAGTTGGGGGCCGAGCCATCGCGAATTCTAATGCTGGAGTCGGCCCGCGATACCATAGAGGAAGCCCTGGCGTTGCGGCAGGCCTTCGGTGCCGACACAGACGATAAAGGAATAGATGCCTTGGGTGGCAGACAACTGATCCTGGTCACTTCCGCCAGCCATATGCCAAGGGCGATGCGAATATTCCGCTCGACCGGGCTTGAACCTCAGGCGGCACCGACCGACTTTCTGCTTAGGCGCGATCACTGGTGGCGCCTGACTACATCCAATCTGGATAAATCACAAAAGGCGCTGCACGAATATCTGGGATTGGCCTGGTTGACTGTTACCGGCCGCTAATGGTCCTGAACCCTGGTCATGAAATGAATAAACGGCTGACAAGCCGCTGACAATAGAGCAAAAGCGTTATGGAAACTATCACAATAAGGCCGGGCAGCAAGCGCAATGGCATTACACTGACCCTGGCCGGAGGGCTGGGCGTTGTCCTGGGTTTGGTGCTGTTTATCGGTTGGCCTTGGATGTTTGCGCCCGGACTGGTTTGTTTCGCCCTCGGGGCCGTGTCTTTGGTGCTGGGAATTGCCAAGCAGCTCGAGCCCCATGTCAGTCTTGAATTCAGCGCCGAAGGGCTGAGATTCTTTCATCGCCGCGGCAGCTTGTTTGTGGCCTGGGATAATATTCAGCGGCTGGATCAGCCCAGAGTCACCCAAGGTATGGAGCAACTGACGCTGCCCTATGTCGGGCTCAAGCTCAAACGTATCAATCCACTGCTGGATGCCATTTCACCCAGGTTGGCGACCGGGCTCTTGTCGGAGCAGCGGCCCTTGCTGATGACAGCTGCCGCCCAGGATGAAGAGCTGCAAACACTGGAAGCGGCACTCAGCGCCGAGTTTGAACCCCTGACGGTCAATGATGAGCGCTACAGAGGCGTTTTGGCCATGTTTGGCCGCCGCTGCCTGACGCTGGACAAATACTTGGGTTATCACCTCTATATTCCCGTGGATGCATTGGATCAACCGCCGGAGAGCTTTGTCCGTAAACTGCGGCAACTATGGCAGCAGAGGGTGTCGGCTACTGAGTTGTAATTTCTGGCTTGAGTAAGTTGAGAAAAGGCAAGGGGACCCGGTTGGGTCCCCTTGTTGTTGCAGAGTTGAGGGAGGGCCTTGCAGGGACAGCCCTCAAGGTACGGTACTAGTGAGCACCCCCTGCGTGTACCTTATCTACGCCATAGGTCTTGCCTTCGGCGTGACAGGTGGCACAGGACTCAACCGGCAGGTTGGCGTCTGTGGCAGCATCACCGGCAACGAAGGCACCATTGCTCTTGAAGTGGGCCAGAGCGGCCGCGTCAGAGTGAGCGTGACAGGTACGGCAGGATTCTGCAACCGGAGAGATATACTCGGTAGCCGAAATCTTGATTGCACGCTTGGCGGATGTCAGGCCACCATCGGCGGCGAACAGCGGTGTCTCGTCTTTGTGGCAGGCGGAACATTCGGTTTCCACACCTGGGTAGCCGTGCAGCTCGCCTGAAGCGTCACGGAAGATGGCGGCTTCACCCCAGTTACCACTGTGGAAGCGGTGGGCAACTGTCATCAGATCCCGGTTGGCATACAAGAGCTCGGGTACTTCAGCAAATATAGGATTGCCATCGGCATCCAGATTACCTGTGTTGTACTCGGAGGTGCCGTGATAGGAGCCGTAATAGCTGTTGTTATGGCAGTCCATACACTGATCGAAGGTGTAGGTGCCGTGGCGGGTACCCTTGATGTAGTCCAGGGTGCCGTGACAGGCATTACACTTGGCTTCACTGGCGCTCATCCGCTCAGCAATGGCAAAGCGGGCTGTTACTGCATCACCACCGTCAAGGTTATAGAACTTAACGCTTGAAGTGGCGCCAATCGGATTACCGGCATCGAAGGGCATGCCTTCGGCACAGGCGGCTATCTTACCTGAGTTATCGACACAGAAGTTGGCCTCGGTACCGACGTAAATGGTGCCCATCGCCTGAGTTTCCGGTACATCAGCAGTCAGGGTCAGCACGCCATTGGCGGCGCTGCCGCTGGCAAGACCTGGCCTGCTGCCCCAGCGGGTGACTTCACCCTTGGCATCCACATTACCCATCAGAGTGGCGTCTTTGTTGAGCACCGCCAGTTGAGCTGTGTCAGTCAGTGGTTGACCATTGAAGCTGACATTGGCTGTGATGGTAACCAGTTTATTGCCCGCCGTGGTAGAAGCGGCAGCTGTGGCTGAGGTGAACTCAACGGTCAACAGCTCGGCATATTCAGCCCGTTTACCCACCTTGTGAGCCTGGGTTGGACTGAGTGCTCCGCTGCCATGACAGGACTGACATTGACTGTCGTCGGTCTGGGCCAGGTTGAAGTCAGAGTGGCCTACGCCGGTTTCAAAGTTGACATTGATATGGCAACCGACACAGGCTTCGCGGTAGATATTGGCGTTCCAGGAGTCACCGTTGTTGTGGCAACTGGCGCAGTTGTTGAGTTCCGCCGGGAAGCCGATTTCACCGAAGTACTCTTTGGCTTCACCTGAGAGGAAACCCGCGATGTGATGGCCGGCATGCAGCCTGTGAACCATGGGGCCGAAATCAAATACCCAACCTTCGGCTTTTTGGGCTTCGTCCGGTACCAGAGCCGGGTTGTGGCAGGCAACGCACTTCTCAGTGCTTTGGTAGTTGTGGTGTGCGTTTATCTTGGCGATGCGGCCTTCGACTTCGCCGTGGCAGGCGATACAGGCGGCATCTGTTACCGTGTCTTTACCTGTGGCTTCAACCAGCTCGCCGGATGCCGGAATATAATCCAGCGGCGTAGAGAGCACCTTGTCTGCAACCGCTGTGCCGCTGGCATCCTTGAGGTTATAGGCGCGCAGGAACAAGCGATGAGGTGCGCTGAGGTTGTCGTTGGCATTCATAATGGGGGCGACCCCGTCATGTTCCCAAGTGCCGGTATAGGTACCTGGCTCGGCCGGATCTTCAACCAGAAGACAGGCATCGCCAGTCTGACCTCTGGAGCTATAGGTGCCATCCAGGGTGCAATACATGGAGCTGCCCAGTTCCTGAGCCGTGGCATTATTGACCCATTGCAGCGGCGCACCGCTGCCCGAGTCATTGCTCATGGCGGTAATAGAGTAGAGGGCGACCTGATCCAGGCCCGTCAGAGGGACTCGCTCCCCTGAGCTGTTGGTGGCCGAGGCCTTGAACTTGAGGGCGAAGGCTTCGCCGCCTGCCAGTGTGTTGTCGGCCGGCACTATCTCGAAACTGACATCGCCGGCACTGATAATGGTGGAAGTACCTGAACCTGCGGGGGCTCCTGGCTGTCCGGGTTCGCCTGGTATGCCAGGTTCACCGGGGGCTCCGTCTTTTCCGTCCTCACCGTCCCCGCATGCGGTAAGGCACAATAGACTGGTCAGAGCCAGCGCCAGTAATGACTTATTATGGTTTTTCATCATAGCGTCCCTTTATTCAAATTATGGGTACTGCTTGTGCAGTAACTTGAATATACATACATCTAAAGTAGTAGTTTTGACTTATTGTTTTATTTGTGAATTGAGGGTTAAAAAATTGATAAAGAAATAACTGATGGTGAAATGGATAATTTCAGTTTTTGAAATTGCCGAATCTACAGGGCAGAAAACCCATACCAGGGACAAAGCGGTCAGCGGCTTTTGAGAGGTGGGCGAAGGGTGTCGGTGCTGGTGCGAGTAAAGGGGTCAGGCACAGGACCTGACTTAGTTTTCAATACTCGGCCTTGGGGTAGAGTTCTTGACTGACCAGAGCCAGCAACTGCTTTCTTTGTTGCTCGGAGTAGCGGCGGTAGCTGGGGGCTTTTTCCACCAAGGAGTAGCTTGGCAGCGAAAATGCCCGGTGGAGTTTGGCCACCTCGGTTTCGGGCAGATGTTGCACCCGCAAACCCGGCATGCCCTTGATAAGCGCCATTTCGTTGGGAGTGCTGAAGGCTACACTGCCCATGGTAAGCAGGTGAGCGTGCCATTCTTCTCTGTCGTGTACGGCATGCACCTGGGATAGGGGTATGCCTTCTTGCTGACAGAAGAGCTCCATGGGATCCATGCGTTCGTTGAAGCCCTTGATGGTCAAGTAAACGAAGGTGTATTGGCTGATATCTTCGAGGGTGATGGCCGGCGATCTCTGCCACAGGGGATGATCTTCTCGGCTGACCACACATACGCCCATGGTCTGCCCAAGTGAACTCAGAATGAGATCCAACTGCTCAGGGTGTTCGAGACAGATCCCCAAATCCAGTTGCCCACGGTGAATCTTCTCTGCCGAGTCGTCCTGCCAGGGGTAGAGCCTGACCTGACCCAACTTCTGTTGAATGTTTTTCAGCCCCAATTTCATCGCCAGTGCGGAAAGCAGTCCATGCGCCACGGCAATATGGATACAGATGTCGTTCGAGGGCTGACGGCTCTGATGAACCTGTTGCTCCAGCCGATGCACTGAGTGAATGAAATCACAGACGGGCTGATACAGGCTTTCGGCCAGTGGGGTAGGCTTGAGCTTTTGCTGGCGGCGATAGAAAAGCTCGTCATCAAAGGCCAGCCTGAGCGCGGCCAAACAGCGACTGACCTTGGGGGCGGAAACCGCCAAATCTCTTGCCGTACAGTTGGCATGCCCCGTCTCATAGATGTTCTTGAACACCATGAGAGTAAAGATATCCAATTCGCACAACTGCTTGAGTAATCGACTCGTCACTTACATCCATCCCGCGGCTTCATACCACTTAGGGGGGTAGATGTTAGCTCTCCGAGCAGCGCATTACTGTGACTGAGCACCATTCTGTGCTGCTTTTGTATATTTTGTGAACAAAGTGTGATGGAGATCCTGTTGCAGGATCCCATACTTTAAACTCATTCCTGGGTTTGCAGCCTCAACTCGGTAGCCGTTTCGCTGTCATTACCCAGCTGTTTCAGCAGATTGACCTCTTCTTTGACTCTCATGCCGATAAATTGGCCACCTTCGAAGATCTCCATCGACTTACTGGCCACTTCACCTTCGACAGTCCCTGTGCCGCAGATGGTCAGTTTTTCACAGCAGAGCTTACCGCGAAACAGTCCGGAGACCTTGAGCTCCTGGCAGGTGAGTTCGCCATCAACCAAGCCGTTGGCTTCTATGGTCAGCTTGCTTTCGGCGTTGATTTTTCCATAAATGGCACCGCCAACCAGAGTCTCGCCATCGAAGTGACTCTCACCGGTGATTTTGCTGCCCTGGGCAATATATGTGAGCCCCGTCGTTTTTTTGCTTTTACCAAACATAATGCTTTTTAAGAGTTTTTTCTCAGGGAAGGCCCGATGTTACCCGTTATTGAAAAAGAACAAAACCACTAAAATTTGGCGCTGTGGGAGTCAGATTTTTGGCTCCCGGATGGGAGTCAGGCGGGGTCTGGCTCTACCAGCTTGATGGCAGAGGCGGGGCAGGGGGCAACGCAGGCGCCGCAGCCGCTGCAGCGCTCGGCATCCAGTACAGGTAGAGCGGTAGCCCCTAAAAGGGGCGGAAAGCGGATCGCCCGCTCGTCGCAGGCATCCTTGCAGCTTTGGCAGACAATACCCTGGCGGGCGAGGCAGTTGTCGGCAAATTGGGCTATAAGCCGCCAAGGCGCTTCGCTAAGAGGCCTGAATGCCGGCTCTGCACAGCTGGTGACACAGGCTTGGCAAAAGCTGCATTCGGCGCGCTGGAAGTTAAGCTCCGGAAAGCCGCCATCCCCCTTGATAAGCACTTGGGTCTCGCAGGCATCCACACAAGCGCCGCAGCGAGTACAGGCGTCGATAAATTCCGCTTCCGGTTTACTCCAGGGCGGCCTGACCACATTACTCTTGCGGCGACTGAACAGATGTCTGCGGGATAGATCCATGACTAACCCTTGTAACCGTTAGGATTGTTGGATTGCCAGTTCCAGCTGGAGTCGGCCATATCCTGCAGGCTGTGCTCAGCCTTCCAGCCCAGCTCTTTGGTAGCATGGGTAGGGTCGGCATAACAGGCGGCGATATCGCCGGGACGACGCGGGGCAAACTCGAAGGGGATCGCCTTGTTGCAGGCTTTCTCAAAGGCTTTGACCATCTCAAGTACGCTGTAGCCCTGGCCTGTTCCCAGATTATAGGTGACCAGGCCCGGATTGGTAGCGAGTTTATCCAGTGCCTTGAGGTGGCCTATGGCAAGGTCAACTACATGGATATAGTCACGCACACCTGTGCCGTCTACCGTGGGGTAGTCATTGCCGAATACGCTGAGTTTATCGCGCTTGCCGACGGCAACCTGGGCGATAAAGGGCATCAGATTGTTGGGGATATCGTTGGGATCTTCACCGATGCGGCCGCTCTTGTGGGCGCCGACCGGGTTGAAATAACGCAAGCGGGCGATGTTCCAGCTGGCATCGGCCGCGGCCAGATCCGCCAGAATATGTTCCACCATCAGTTTGGACTGACCATAAGGGTTGGTGGCGCCGGTGGGGAAGGCCTCGGTGATCGGCAGACTGGCGGGATCGCCGTAAACTGTGGCCGATGAGCTGAATACCAGGTTGCGAACGCCATATTCTTTCATCACCTGGCACAGAATAAGGGTGCCGGTGACATTATTTTCATAGTATCTGAGCGGCTGGGCGACGGATTCACCCACCGCCTTAAGGCCGGCGAAGTGAATAACGGCTTCGAAGCTGTGGTCACTGAAGACTTTCTGCAGGAATGCCTTGTTGAGAATATCGCCTTGATAAAAGAGCACGCTCTTGCCGCTGATCTCTTCGACTCTGGCCAAGGCTTCGACACTTGAATTGCTCAGGTTGTCTATCACCACAACCTCTTTGCCCGCGGCCAGAAGTTCAACCAGAGTGTGGGTGCCAATATACCCGGCTCCACCGGTGACCAAAATTGTCATGCTTTACTTCCTTTAACCAAATCGCCCAGATAGGCGGCAAATTCACGTCCAAGCTCGGGGTGGCGCAATGCATGTTCCACCGTTGCCTGCATATAACCCAACTTGTTGCCACAGTCATGGCTCTTGCCACGCATGTAGTAAGCGTTGACCTGCTGGCTTTGCATCAACATGGCAATGGCATCCGTGAGCTGGATTTCATCACCGGCACCGGCCGGCGTCTTGCCAAGCAAGGGCCAAATGGCGGCAGGTAGCACATAGCGGCCCACTACAGCCAAGTTAGAGGGGGCTTCGTCGACATCCGGTTTTTCAACCAGTTTGATAAGCGGCTGGGATTCGCCCGGCTTGAGATCGTGGCCGTTGACATCGGCTATTCCGTATTGGTCTACCTTCTCGTGAGGCACACCTTCCACCATGATCTGCCCGGTTCCTGTGCGGTCGAACAGGCTGACCATTTCGGCCAGATTATCGCGGGAAAGATCGCTGGCGGCATCGTCTATCAACACGTCCGGCAGCAGCACGGCGAACGGCTCATCACCTACTACCGGACGGGCACAGAGAATGGCGTGTCCCAGCCCTTTGGCCTGAGCCTGGCGGACGCTGATAACAGTGACATTTTGCGGACAGATAGACTGTACTTCATTGAGCAGTTGCCGCTTTACCCGGCGCTCAAGCTGGGCTTCCAGTTCAAAACTGGTATCGAAATGGTTTTCAATGGAGTTTTTACTGGCGTGGGTAACCAGCACGATTTCCTTGATGCCGGCGGCAATGGCTTCGCTGACAACATATTGGATCAAGGGTTTATCTACTACCGGCAGCATCTCTTTTGGAATGGCCTTGGTGGCCGGCAGCATTCGGGTGCCAAGACCCGCAACGGGAATTACCGCCTTGCGGATGGTGGTCGATTTTATCGGCATTCAGATACCTTGGGTGCTCGGGATAAAACAGCCCCTATTGTAATGCAGTGGCACCGAAAAGCCATTTGCAAAAAGGGCTAATTTCGCTGGGAATATGCAAAAAAGCCTGTTTGGAGCACAAAAATAAGCTTCTGAGCTCACAGAGTTAAATACCAATTTGTAACTCAATCTTTACAAATTTTCTTCACTGGTCGCCGGAAATAAAGTGTGACCTGGTTAACAAAAGTGCGGCCTTGAGTGAACATGAAATCAGAAACGATTCAGGCAGTGAGTATGGACTATGAGTAAAGCAACTCAATATGTGGCCCGTCACCCGGGCAGTGATGGCCGAATAGATTACCCGCAGGACGAGCACGCCATCTGGCAGGAGCTGTATGCCCGTCAGGAACACAACTTGCCGGGACGTGCCTGTGACGAATACATGCAGGGACTCAAGGCGTTGGACTTGCCCAAAGACAGGATCCCGCAACTGGGTGAGCTGGATACCGTGTTGCAGGACACCACGGGCTGGAAGACGGCGGCGGTACCGGCGCTTATCTCATTCGGGCGCTTCTTTGAACTCCTAGCCAACAAAGAGTTTCCGGTGGCAACTTTTATCCGCAGCAGGGAGGAGTTTGATTATCTGCAGGAGCCGGATATCTTCCATGAGATTTTCGGTCATTGTCCCTTGTTGACCAACCCGGCCTTTGCTCATTTCTCCCATATTTATGGTCAGCTGGGGCTGGATGCCAGCAAGGAAGACAGGGTCTTTTTGGCGCGTCTTTACTGGTTTACCGTGGAGTTTGGTTTGCTGCGTACCCAGACTGACGGCCTGAGAATTTACGGTGGCGGCATTTTGAGCTCGCCGGGCGAGACGCTGTACGCCTTCAGCGACACACCGGAGCGCAGACCCTTTGAACTGCTGGATGTGTTGCGCACTCCCTATCGGATAGACATTATGCAGCCCATCTATTACGAGATAGAACATATTGATTTTCTGGATGAAATCGCCCGCATGGACATTATGAAGGCGATTACCCAAGCCAAACGACTGGGACTCTTTACCCCCAAATTTCAACCCAAAGCCAGCTGATACTGGCGGTAATGGCCTGCGTGCAAGCATGCTGGCCACTTTCAAGGAGATGTTATGACTGAACTGGCCAATATGAAGTGCGAAGCATGCCGCGCCGATGCTCCCAAGGTGACAGATGCCGAGCTTGCCGAGCTTATTCGGATGATCCCGGATTGGGGCGTACAGGTGCGCGATGGCATCATGCAGCTGGAGCGGGTTTACAAGTTTAAAAATTTCCGGCAGGCAATGGCCTTTAGCAATAAGCTGGCGGACTTGGCTGAAGAAGAGTTTCACCACCCGGGGATCCTGACCGAATGGGGCAAGGTGACTGTGACCTGGTGGTCGCATTCCATTAAGGGGTTGCACCGTAACGACTTTATCATGGCTGCCAAGACAGACCAGTTGCTGGATTAATCTTTTCCTAATATATTCAGTGTGTTGATTGTCTCTTCACACTGAATCCTTTCCCTTTGTTACAAATCCGCTGTAAAGCGAGCTTGCCACTTGTGTCAGAACCTTCTAACGTATAGGGCGCATTTTTACATCGCCTGCCGACCTCTTCATGCAGGCGATAATCCCAAAGAATCTGAATTATAAAAGGGAATGACAGTTATGCGCTTGGAAGTCAGTTGTCAGGATCGCGTTGGTTTAGCCAAGGATATTTTAATGGTGCTGGAGCGATACGGGATTAACCTTATCGCTATCGACGCCAGCAACAAGGGATTCTTATATTTGCAGTTTGCCGAGGTCGGCTTTGAGACCTTGAGTGAGTTGATGCCCCAAATCCGTAAGGTGGAAGGGGTGCACGACGTCAGAACCGTTTCCTTTATGCCCTCGGAGCAGGAGCATTACGCCCTCAAAACCCTATTGAAAACCCTGCCGGATGCCGTGTTTTCCCTCGACGGTAAGGGACGTATTCGTATCGTCAACGAGTCGGCCTTGCTTATTCTGGAAATGGCCGAACATGAAGTAATAGATGAATCCCTCAATCACTGGGTGCAAGGCTTCAATTTTGGTCGCTGGCTCAGTGAGCCCAAGGTGTTGGCGCAGGCCACCCGGGTTGCTATTGGCAGCAACGAGTATCTGGCCGAGATGCTGCCCATTTATCTGCCGGATGAAAACGACAAGAGTATTCTCGCCGGCGCCGTGGTGGCACTCAAGTCACCTGCGCGGGTGGGCAAACAGTTCAACGCGCTGCAGAGCCAGAGTAGTGGCTTTGATTCCGTGCTGGCCGTCAGCGACAAGATGAAAGAGGTACTCAAGCAGGCCAAGCGTATGGCACAGCTGGATGCGCCTTTGCTGATCACCGGAGAAACCGGCACAGGCAAAGAGCTGATGGCCAGGGCTTGTCACGATGCCAGCATGCGGCGGGAGAAACCCTTTATTGCCATCAACTGCGCCGCCATGCCCGACAGTGCCGCAGAAGAGGAGCTGTTTGGTTATGTCAGTAAGGGGGAAGTGGTTAAGCGGGGTTTCTTCGAAGAAGCCAAGGGGGGCACCGTCTTCCTCGATGAAATTGCCGAGATGTCCAAGGCCGCTCAGGTTAAATTGTTGCGCTTGCTGCAGGATGGCAGTTTCCGCCGTATCGGCGGCGATGTAGAGGTGCGCGCCGATGTCCGTATCATCTGCTCGACCCAGAAGAATTTGGCGGAGCTTTGTCAGACCGGTGAGTTCCGTGAAGATCTCTACTACCGAATTCACGTACTGAGTTTCCATATGCCGGCGCTACGTGAACGCAGGGTCGATATTATCCCGCTGACGGAAATGTTCCTTGAACACTACAGCCAGCAGCTTTCCAGCCCGGTGCGGCGGATCTCTGCGTCCTGCCGCGATCACCTGTTGACCTATGCCTGGCCCGGTAACGTGCGGCAACTGAAAAACGCCGTGTTCAGAGCGGTATCCATGTGGGACGGTTCGGCCGAATTGACCATAGAACAGTTGAAGCTGCCTTCCTATGCCGAAGGTTTTGGCTATTTCGACAAGGAGTTTGAAGGCACCTTGGATCAGGCCATGAAACAGTTTGAAGCCGGTTTGCTGCGGCGTCTCTATCCCGCGTACCCCAGTACCCGCCAGTTGGCGAAAAAGTTGGGGGTATCCCACACCGCCATTGCCAATAAACTCAGGGAGTATGAGATCAGCAAGAAGCGCTGAAGCCCTGTAAAGCGGATTTGCCGCCGGAACGGCTGAAATTTAGGCTATCTTTGAGCGCAAAGCCTTTGCTGGCGCTTGCTGATGGCAAGCGTCAGTGAAAGTTTACAAACTCATTCCCGTGCGGGCTAAATGTGAAGTGAGTCACAGAGTTTTCATTGCCTGCGGCATGAGGTATTACTGGCGGGATAACAGAAACGGATTGAGCCGGGCACATAGCCTGATGAAAACCATTAATCCGGGCAGAGACAGGAAGGAGCAGGTATGAAATTAGCGACATATGACAATGGACGCCGCGATGGTCAACTCATGTTGGTCAGCCGGGATTTGAAGAAGACAGTGGCTGTCCCCGCCATAGCCCAGACCATGCAGCAATTGCTTGACAGTTGGTCACTGCTGGAACCTCAGCTCAGAGAGCTTTCCGATGCCCTGAATGCCGGCATGTTGGATAACACCCAGGACTTTGACGAGAGCCGTTGTTTGTCACCTTTTCCCCGCGCTTACCAGTGGGCCGACGGCAGCGCTTATGTCAATCATGTTGAGCTGGTACGTAAGGCCCGCGGCGCCGAAATGCCGGAGTCTTTCTGGACAGATCCCCTGGTCTATCAGGGCGGTTCAGACAGTTTTATCGCTCCCAGAGCTGATATCCCGCTGGCAAGCGAAGATTGGGGCATAGACTTCGAATCGGAAATTGCCGTGGTTACAGATGATGTACCCATGGGCGTGAGTGCTGAAAACGCCGCCTCTCACATCAAGCTGTTGATGCTGGTTAACGATGTGTCGCTGCGTAACCTGATCCCGGCCGAGTTGGCCAAGGGCTTTGGCTTTTTCCAGTCCAAACCTTCCAGCAGTTTTTCGCCGGTGGCAATCACACCGGATGAGTTGGGGGATAAATGGCAGGATACCAGGGTTCACCTGCCGCTGATCACCCATCTGAACAACGAACTGTTCGGCAAGCCCAATGCCGGGGTGGATATGACCTTCAACTTTGCCGAGCTGATCGCCCATGTCACCAAGACCCGCCCCCTGGGTGCCGGTGCCATCATAGGCTCGGGCACCATTTCCAACTATGACAGAAGCGCAGGTTCCAGCTGTTTGGCCGAAAAGCGCATGCTGGAAGTGATTGCCGAGGGCAAGGCGGTGACGCCATTTATGGGCTTTGGAGACAGGGTCAGAATCGAAATGCTGGATGATGCCGGGCACAGCATCTTCGGCACGATAGATCAGCAGGTAGTTGAGTATATAGCCGAGTAAAATAACTCGATAACAAAACGGGGCTCTCAATAAAGATGAAGCCCCGTTGGTTTTTATACCGGCTTGGTATTGCCTTCGAATGTGTCAGCGTTAAGGCTTTGGATAAAGCGTCACCAAGGCGGAGTCGCAATCTAAGGTTAGCGAGCTTTGGGAGAACAACTTATGTTGAAATTATATGGTTACTGGCGCTCCAGCGCCGCTTATCGGGTGCGAATTGCGCTCAACCTCAAGGGGCTTTGCGCCGAGCAGCTCTCGGTTCATCTGGTGCGCAATGGCGGCGAGCAGCATCAGGCTGCTTTCAAGGCGCTTAACCCGCAGGAGTTGGTACCGGCTTTGGTGGTGACGGATGAAACCGACGAGCGCGCCGAGTTGGTGTTGTCCCAATCGCTGGCGATCATTGAATATTTGGATGAAGCCTTTGGCGGTGAGGCGCTGTTGCCGGGTGATATTGAGCAGCGGGCGCTGGTCAGGGCCATGGCGATGGGGATTGCCTGTGAGATCCATCCTTTGAACAACTTGCGGGTGTTGCAGTATCTGACCGGGACGCTCAAGTTGGATGACGCGGCCAAGAATGATTGGTATCGCCACTGGGTCGAACAGGGCTTTGGTGCATTGGAGCAACAGCTGCAGCAGTACTCGGGCCGGTATTGTTTCGGCGACCAGGTCAGCCTGGTGGATATCTGTCTGGTTCCCCAAGTTTATAATGCTAAGCGTTTTAATATCGATTTGTCTCCTTATCCCAATATATGTCGTATTAATGATGAGTGCCTGACTCTGCCGGCCTTTATTGATGCAGCACCTGAAAATCAACCAGATGCCCAGTAGTTTTATTATTTTATAGTCATCTATGCGGTGACTATAAAATAACCTTAAAAATACCCCGCGCTTGAAAAACCTCTCTTATAAAATGATACCTTTCTGTTAATAACAGGCTTTTGAAAATAAAATCTGCTCGGCAATTTGTAACTAATTGTTTAAACAATATGCTGTTTTTATTACATTTGCGATCTGGCTTATATAGGAAATTGTTTTTAGATTTATAGGCTTACCATTTCTTTATTTAGTCTTTTATAAAATACCTCAAATAACGTATTTCGTATCATATGTAGGATTTTTCCTGCTTGTTGTTTTTCTCTTATTGAATTGGCTGTTACATGTGATACATATGTTAATGCTTGATTTTGACCAAGCTATAACAATAAAAAATACGCCATACCTATTAAACATTTGCTTCCGAAAACCTGTTTTCGGCGGTATGGCGTTTTATTATCAAAAGGAAAAGAAGTATGCATAAGTCGATTATTGCGCTGAGCATAGCCGCAGTCTTATTGGCGGGGTGTGGCAGTGACAACAAGAAGGCACCTGAGCCGGTTAATACAGCCCCTGAGAGTCAGGATGTGACCTATGACGTTCGTCAGTCGGTACGCCTGGATGGTCAACTGGAAGGAAGAGATGCCGAAGGAGGGATAACCTTTTCGTTAGTGGATCCCGGCGAAGTCAAGTTAGGGACTTTGACCATCAATGATGCGGCCAAGGGTAGCTTCAGCTACCAGACCGATGCGTTGGAAGGCACAGAAGTCGTGCGCTTCAAAGTCAGTGACGGCAAGAGCGAGTCTGTCTCAGCGCTGACATTGCGTATCGACGGTGGCGACCCTTTGTATCAGCATCAGTGGCACTTGAAAAACACAGGCCAAAATGCCTTTGCCAAGAATCGCGGTGTGGCCGGTGAAGACATGAATGTCAGTGATGCTATTGCCTCAGGTGTTACCGGTAAAGGCGTTATTGTTGCTGTGGTAGATGATGGTCTGGAGATTAGTCACCCGGATCTCAAGGCCAATGTTATTGAAGGCGGCTCCTATAACCTGATCACCGGCACTATCGATCCTACGCCATTTGCCGACAGTGCTTCGCACGGTACTTCTGTTGGTGGGATCATAGCCGCTGCCGGTTGGAATGGCCTTGGCGGCCGCGGTGTTGCCCCCGATGCCAACCTTATCGGCTTTAACTTCCTGGATAAGGATCCCAGCGGTAAGGTCAAGAGCGTACAAACCTTTGAGAACTTCGCCAAGTCCCACGGTGCCAGTGCTTACAGTGACAATGCCAGGGTGTTTAACCAGAGCTATGGTTATTCAGTGCCTTTCCCCCATGGATTTGATGAAGATGAAAATGAGGTCTATGGTGCTATTACCAAAGACAGTTTTGACGGCAAGGGCAGCATCTTTGTCAAGTCTGCCGGTAATGGCTACAAATATTACAAGGCGTTCAATACCTTCTGGATCCCCGGTGATTATTTCAGTGCGCCAAAAGAAGGCAAAGTGCCCAACCACGGTTTGCCCTTCCATAATGCCAACATGTCCTCCGACAATGCCAACGTATATAACCTCCTGGTATCGGCAATCAATGCAGCCGGTAAGCGCTCAAGTTATTCTTCTGTAGGTTCCAATGTGTTCGTTACTGCGCCGGGTGGGGAATATGGTGAGGATGATCCCGCCATTGTGACCACGGACAGAGCCGGCTGTGACAAGGGGAGCTCGGTTACCGAAGAGCGCCCATCAACGCCTTTTGACGGCGGCCTGCATCCACTCAATCTGGAATGTGACTATCGTTCTACCATGAACGGAACATCGTCAGCAGCGCCCAATACCAGTGGTGCAGTCGCCATGATTATGAGTGCCAACCCCTCTCTTTCCTGGCGTGATATTCGCCATATCTTGGCTTCGACTGCCACCAAGGTGGATGCAGATATACCCGCCAAGACGATTGCTATCGGTGAGGGGGACAAGGCGCCTGTCTATGAGGCTATCTCAGCCTGGCAGGACAACGCTGCAGGATTTCATTTCCACAATGAGTATGGTTTTGGCAGGGTAGATGTCAGTGCGGCTGTAGCTATGGCCAAGGACTACAAGGCAGACTTGGGTGAGTATCTGTTGACTGACTGGATTGCCAGTGAAAAGGATCTTGATAAGGCGATTCCGGATGCCAGTCTTGCCGGGGTTTCAGACTCTCTTGAGGTTGCCGAGGATTTGGTGGTGGAAGCGGTGCAGATTGAGCTCAGCGCCGATCATCTGCGTCTTCCTGATCTGGCGGTTGAGCTGGTGTCTCCGGCAGGTACCCGCAGTGTGTTGATGACGCCTTTCAATGGCCTGGTGTATCAGGGTGTGATGGATCCCAACGATCCGGATGACCTGGTCAAAGGCTATGATAAGACGCCTATGCTCTCAAATGCTTTCTATGGTGAAAACACCAAAGGTGTGTGGACCATTAAGCTGATAGATGTGAACAGCGGTGAATATCAGTTCCTCAAATATGACAAGGGTTATATCAGTATTCCCAATGAGAGTAACGGTATGTTGAAGGGCTGGTCCATTCGTTTTCATGGCCACAAGGCCAAGGCAGCATCTTAAGGAGTAACAGATGAAGATTTCAACAGCAATGATGGCCATGGGGCTGACACTTTTGGCGGCTCCTGCAATGGCGCATGATAAAAATCCTTTTGAAGATAACGGCAAGCAGTATCAGCAACAGGGCGATAGAGCCGACTTCCTCGGACTGAAGGATACCTTTTATGTCAAGACAGACAAAGGTGTGCAGAAAGCCAGCAGGCTGAGCCAGGGAGAGCAACTGGTGACAGAGGCCGGCGAGCCTTTTGCGACAGTGACCGGAAAGCTGGTGGTCAAACTCAAGCCTGGTGTTGATGCCGCGGCCTTTGCTGCCGATTCAGGCCTGAGGTTGGATTGGCAAAATGACACTCAGCTGATGGTGTTGGCCGCCAGTGAAGGCAGCGATCTCCTGGCTGTGCTCGAAAAGCTGAAGCGGGATCCGCAAGTGATGAGAGTCAAGCTGGATAGGGCGGTACTTAAACACGAGCCTATGTGATCCACTGAGATGATCCACTCAGACGCAAAAAGGCCCGGATCCCACCGCAACCTAGTTCACTTAAGCGGAGCTGCCTTGTGATTAACAGGATATCGGGTCTTTGATATTTTTACCGCCCTAGGCCGATTTGGCTTAGGGCGTTTGTCTATAAA